>JAUXIR010000188.1 GCA_030620915.1 Geopsychrobacter sp.
CACCCACAGGGTCGATCCGAAACTCGAAAGGATGTTTATCGCCGACTTCAAGGAAGGGGTCTGCAACGGTAGAACAGTCGCAGGATTTCTTGATAAAACTATGCCACAGATGCTGGCCGCAAGACAGGACACAACAAGCTAACAACCTCAGGAGGAACCGCATGGATCGCAAAAAATTGATGGAACAGTTCAACAAGCAGCCGCGCCTCGGCACCCTGGCCACCGCAGACGACAAGGGCAAGGTCGATAACGCCGTCTTTTCAGCACTGCAGATGGTCGATGAAAACACCGTGATGATGGCGATCGGCGACAACCGTTCCTACGCCAATCTGAAAATCAACCCACAGGCGGCGTATATTTTCTTTGAGCCGGCCGAAAGTCCCTATGACTGGCGGGGCGCACGGGTTTACATGCGCGTTGCCGACTCTGCCGAGGCGGGACCGGTTTTCGACCAGATGGTCGCCATGGTGCGCCAGATGGCCGGTGATCAGGCGGCCGACAACGTCAAGGCGACGATCACCTTCAGCATTGAAGAAGCTCGACCGCTGATCGATATGTCAAAATAATCAGTTTAAAAAGCAGGGCAGTTGAGGAGAGCTGCCCTGCTTTTTAAACCCTGATCAACTCATCAGCCAGCGGCGTCAGCCTCTCCCCGCCAGCTTCGCCGATGTCGAAGCTGTTCTCGATGCCGATCGCTCCCAGCTCGGGTAAGACAAATTTCGGCGCGATGGAAGTTATCCGGCTTAAAAATTCCAGAATTGATCGATTTCATCTCCGCTAAAATCCCAGACAGCATTGTGGGGTGGAATCGGCTCGCTGAAAAACTCCGGCAATCGATCGTCCTTATTGGTAAATCCTGCCGCCAGATTGAATTCTCGCTCGGTGAGTAGAATATTCTTGCCGAGCGAAACCACATCTTCAGCCGTCAGCGCCTCTCCGTAGCGGGCGTTAAGCATGGTTACCAGTGCAGGCATGGCTTCGGGATCATCGGCAAGCGCCATCGCCACGAAGAGACAGAGTCCGGTGCTATCGATTGCGGCGGTCATCATCTGCAGGGACCGGGAAAGCTCGACCTGCCCTTCCTTGCTAAGCGGATCAACCAGCCCGCCGACCCCCATGATATTCGAGGCCACGGCGTACCCAGCAGTATGATCGGCCCCCATGGGAGTGGTACAGTAGGTGATTCCGATCCCCTTGATCGCCCGCGGGTCATAGGCCGGAATCGCCTGCCCCTTGACCACCGGAACCCGGGTCACGCCATAGGCCTTGCCAACCGAGGCCGCTCCATTTCCGACAATTCGACCCAGCGGCGTCCCTTCGCCGATCTCCCTGATCAGCCTGAGCGCTGCCGCGCCGTCGCCAAAGGAGAGGGCACCTCCATCCATCGCCACCCCAACGGCAACCGCGGTTTCAATCGAATCGATGCCGATATCATCCATAAGATTGTCGGCCAAGGCGATCAGATCGAGATCCTCCACCCCGCTGTGGGCGCCAAATCCCCAGATTGTTTCGTATTCAAACCCGGAAGTCAGATATTTTCCATCCTTGTCGGGGTAGACCTGGGAGCACTGGATGATACATCCGGGATGACAGCCATGGCGGGGTTTCCCGCCTCTTTCCAGTATGATCTCACGCATGGTCTCACCGGAGAACTTATCGTGCCCCTCGCACTGCCCGGAGCGAAAGTTTCTGGTCGGCAAGCCGCCGGCTTCATTGATGACATTGACGAGCACGTTGGTGCCGAAATTCGGCAAGCCTTCCCCGCTGACCGGGTGGCCCAACAATGATTTGGCAAAAGCACGAGAGGCAGTCCTGAACTGGTCCGGATCGGCGATCTTGACCTCCGATGCATCGGTGGTGTCCAGGGTGATGTATTTGATTTTCTTTGCCCCCATGACCGCGCCGAGGCCGCCGCGGCCATGACTGCGAATTTTCCCTTCGGCATCGCGAACCGAAATATTTGCCGCCGCCATTTTCATTTCACCTGCGGTCCCGATACTGATCACCCCGATCCGCTTGCCCATTCTCTCCATGAGGGTCTCTATCACCGCAAAATTGCCCTGACCGACCAGTTCGGTCTCCTCAGCGATCGAAACACCCTCCTTGCTGATGTGCAAACTATAGAAGCCGTCTCCAGCCGGTTGTCCCTCGATGATAACCGCCCGGATACCCAGCCGGGCATACATCTGCCCGGCTGTTCCGCCGACGTTGCTCTCCTTGATGGCCCCGGTCAGAGGACTTTTGGCCCCGGCCGACATGCGGCCCGAATTCGCGGCGGGCGTTCCGGTCAGCAAGCCTGGCGCAAAAACCAGTTTGTTGTGCTCGCCAAGCGGATGGCAGGTCGGCGGCACTTCCTGGGCGACGATGGTCGAGGTCAGGCCGCGTCCACCGAGACCCTCCCATTTGGCGGGAAACTTTTCAATACTCACCGACAAATTCGACATGTTGACGCGAAATACTTTACCAGACATCGATTCGATCCTTTCTTGCCTATGGTTGGTTGTTATAATCCTGCGAAAAAACGTAAAAATGTATTGATACGAACAATTCAAGGAGACAGCGACAGATCACCCTTCTCCGACAGAGCCGGCGTTCAGGGCAAAATCGAGGCTTACCCTGGCGCAGGCAAAAGAATTCCCCCACAGATTGGTGTCCGGCGGCAACCCCTTTAGATCTCGCGGCCAGCCTGATGCCTGGTGGGAATAGGAGTGATTCGGCCTGACATCAATCTCCCCCGGTTTCAGGTGCTCAGCCGACACAACGCCGATCACGCCGGGCAGAGACGCTGGAAGCAACTCCGGTTTCCGCGCGTGGCCGGCCGCCACCAGCACAGATCCCGCATCCTGAACAGCTCGACAGGCCTCCCTAAGGACCTCGCCCCCCGGGCCGGGGGGCATCCCCAGACTGAGGTTGATAACCCGGCACCCCTCGGCTGCGGCCCGCAGCAATGCCCGGGCCACCAGTGAGGGATATGAATTCAGCTCCTCGTCAAAAACCCGCAGAACAAAGAGCTCCGCGTCGGGCAGACCCTGGCGCAGAATTCCGGCGACCGCCGTACCGTGGCCGACTAGATCGCGAAAATCCTCATCCTCCTGGATTTTCCCCGCTGCGTCTGTGTAAATTCGAATGCCACGAACCTGCCCTCGAACATGTGAATGCCAGGGATTCACACCCGTGTCGATGATCCCAATTCGGAAAGGACTCGCGCTTTCGCAGCTCGACAGCCTGTTCATGCCGATCTCCTTTGCGCTTGCAGGACATGGAGGCTGCGCGACGGCTGGAGGAGAGACTGAGTCCCTGCTCCTTCATCTGTCCCCGTTGCACACGGGGGGATCGCTCCCAGTGCCGCGATGAGCTCATTTTCGTCAACCCGACGAAGTTGCCCGTCCTGCAGCAGACAGAGGCGATGGAACTCGTTCAAACCTCCGAGCCGATGAGTGACCATCAGGATGATCTGCGCCTGAAAATGAGCCCAGAGGTTGCGCCGGACCAGCGCCTCGGTCTCAGGGTCCAGCGCCGAGAAGGCTTCGTCAAAAACCAGGATATCGGGCCGATTCAGAACCAGACGGGCAATCCCCAATCTCTGCCGTTGACCATCGGAGAGAACCTGCCCCCGTCCACCGATGATCGTCTGATACCCCTGTGGCAGCTCCTCAATGAAATCGTGGGCCGCGGCGATACGCGCCGCAGAGACCACAGCGTCAACGCTGGCCTGAGGATTGCCATAGCGCAGGTTTTCCTCGACCGAAGCATGCAACAGAAAAGGATCGCTGCCCGCATAACCGATGGTTTTCTCCCCATGCAACACTCGTCCCTGTTGAGGGCACCGCAGTCCGAAGAGGATCTGGATCAGGGTGGATTTCCCGGATCCTGAGGAACCAAAAAGAGCCACCCGTTGCCCGGAATTAATCTGCAGATTTACTCCCCGAAGCACCGGGGATTTCCCCGGATAGAAAAAAGAAATATCCTCGACCAGAAGTCCCGCTTCACAGCAGTCGGTCGCTTTTTTCTGTCCGCAAACTTCCCCTTCGTGACCGAGCACCTCGGTAACCCGTTCCAGGCTCACCCGCACCTCCTGGAGGTTCCGCACCAGTCCCAAGAGGCCCCTGGCAGGACCGTAAAGCCGCCCCTGATAGAGGATGAAGGCCACGAAGGTGCCCAGGCTGATCTCCCCGCTCTCCAACAACCCTCCGCCCAACAGATAGATCCAGGCCAGATTCGCCGTCAGCGTAATCCCGGGCAAACCCGTAGCGATCGCATCCAGGAGCTGAAATCTCAGCATCTTGCGTACAAACTCGGCATTGCGCCGGCCGAAACGTTGCTGTTCCTCTTGCTGGACAGCGTGTAGACGCACAGCACGCAAAGCCCCTAATCTTTCAGAAAGGAAGTGTGAGAGCCCGGCCATCACCTCGCGGATATCTCGGGTTCCCGATTCGATCGGCCGCTTAAAAGCAGCGGTGATCACCAGCGCGACGATAATCCCCAAGAAACTCCAAAGAGCCAGG
>JAUXIR010000225.1 GCA_030620915.1 Geopsychrobacter sp.
AGCGGATTTAATGTCAGTCAGATTAAGCTGCCCCACGATATCAACGACAAAGCGGGCCAGGTGTTCTTCAGGCAACCAGTCATCCATTGAGGGCGGCAGCAGATACAGGGTATCTCGATCGACTTGGCGGAACGTATCACTCATGAATTATTCACTTTCGGAGGGCGTTTCAATGCCCAGCGAGTTTAACATTTTGCGGACGAAAAGTCCGACAAGCTGCTAGGAGGCTGTCGAGCCTTAATCCAGGCCGAGGATCGAGCCATCTTTCCGTAACTGCCAACGCTCAGCACCCGGATGTTTCGGCAGTCCCGGCATACGCAGGATCTCCCCGGTGAGAACCACCAGGAATCCAGCCCCGGAATTGATCTGGATGCCACGCACGGTGATATCAAAATCGCGTGGACGTCCGAACAGATTGGGATCGTCTGATAGGGAACCGGGGGCTTTGGCGATACAGACCGGCAGCTGGTCGAAACCGAGTTGCTGCACCTGACGCAAATCTTTGGCCGCCTGTTTGGTAAACGCGACATTGTCAGCACCGTACATCTCCCGGCAGATGATCCGCACCTTCTCCTCGACCGGCAGATCGAGGGGGTAGAGGGGGCGGTAGGGCTGGCTCTGGTTGGCGACCTGCATCACCTGCTCGGCCAGTTCAATCGCTCCTTCGCCTCCGGTGGCGTAATGATCGCAAAGGGCAAAGGGAGTGTTCAGTTCCTGGCAGCGAACTTTAATCAACGACAATTCCGCTGTGTTGTCGCCGGCAAAACGGTTGAGGGCCACCACCGGCTGCTTGTTGAACTTGCGCACGTTCTCGATATGTTTGTCGAGATTCGCCAATCCTTTGCGTAGCGCCGGTAAATCCTTGTCGCCGAGCTTTTCCTTCATTTTTCCGCCGTGCAACTTCAGTGCCCTGGTGGTGGTCACCAACACCACCGCCTGCGGATCCAGACTGCCGAGCCGACACTTGATATCGAAGAATTTTTCCGCCCCCAGGTCAAAGCCGAAACCGGCCTCGGTGATTGCCCAGTCGGCATGATGTTGAGCCATCCGGGTCGCCAGCAGACTGTTGCAGCCGTGGGCGATATTGGCAAAGGGGCCACCGTGCACCAATGTCGGCACCCCTTCTATGCTCTGCACCAGGTTGGGGTGGATGGCATCGCGCAGCAGGGCGAGCATGGCGCCGGTGATCTGCAGTTGTTTGGCAAATACCGGGTCGCCGCTGTAAGTAAAGGCGACCAGAGTGTTTTCGAGACGTTGGCAAAAATCATCCAGATTGGATGCCAGACAGAGCATCGCCATCACTTCGGAGGCGGCGCTGATGTCAAATCCTCCTTCCCGTGGGATACCCTGCAGTTTTCCACCCAGCCCCAGCACGATATGCCGCAGACTGCGGTCGGTCATGTCGGTCACCCGTCGCCAGAGCACCCGGCGCGGATCGATGTTCAATTCGTTGCCCTGATAGATATGGTTGTCGATCACCGCCGAAAGCAGGTTGTTGGCGCTGGTGATGGCGTGGATATCGCCGGTAAAGTGCAGGTTGATCCGGTCGGTCGGCAGGATCTGGCTGTAGCCACCGCCGGTGGCGCCCCCCTTCATCCCCAAACAGGGGCCGAGGGAGGGTTCGCGCAGTGCCAAACAGACCGATTTGCCCAGCTTGGCAAAGGCCTGTCCCAGGCCGATCGTGGTGGTGGTTTTTCCTTCGCCGGCAGCGGTTGGGGTGGTCGCTGAAACCAGAATTAATCGCCCCTGTTTGCTGCTTGGCCGATGCAAGGCATTTATGTGGACCTTGGCCATCTCCCGGCCGTAGGAGAGCAGGTCGGCCTTATCGATGCCAAGCTGATCGGCAATCTGGCCGATCGGTTTGGGCTGAACTTGTTGGGCAATCTCGGTGTCGCTGGGCATGGAGAAATCCTTCCCGGGGTCACAGTTCCCAGGCGTTGGCAGTGAGAAATTCAGCTAAAATTGCAGCAGGTTTACGACGTTGCGCACTGCCGCCTCTGATTTCTTGATGGCTTCCTGTTCTGCCACGGTCAGTTCGATCTCGATGATCTCCTCAACGCCCTTGGCACCCAGTTTTATCGGAACGCCGAAAAAGAGGTCCTGGATCCCATATTCTCCCTCCAGGTAGGATGCGCAGGGGATTATTTTTTTCTTGTCCCTGACAATCGATTCGACCATTTCGCTGATGGCCAGAGAGGGGGCATAATAGGCGCTTCCGGTCTTGAGGTAGTTGACGATTTCTCCGCCCCCTTTTCGCGTTCTGTCAATGATGGCATCAATCCTCTCCTGGGGGAGGAAATGTGTCAGAGGGATTCCGCAAATCGTGGCGTAGCGGGCAATCGGCACCATAGTGTCTCCATGGCCGCCAAGAACCAGGGCCTGGATGTTTTCCACCGAAATGTCGAGCTCCATGGAAATAAACTTCCGAAAACGGGTGGTGTCCAATGCCCCTGCCATACCGAGCACTCTGTTTTTGGGAAAGCCACTGACCTTGAACGCGGTATAAACCATGGCGTCAAGCGGGTTGGTAACCACGAGGATTATGGCTTCGGGGGAATGTTCAATCACTTTTTCCGTGACAGATTTTACGATCTCGAAATTGGTCGCAACCAGGTCATCGCGACTCATTCCCGGCTTCCGCGGAATTCCTGAGGTAATCACTATGACATCGGAATTTGCAGTTTCGGCATAGGAGCTTGTGCCGATGATCTGAGTATCATACCTTCCGGCTGGTCCGCCTTCGAGTATGTCCAGGCTTTTGCCTTTGGCTACATTTTCAACAATGTCCAGCAGAACAACATTTCCCAATTCTTTTTCAACAATGCGAAACGCAGTCGCTGCTCCAACGTGGCCAGCGCCAAGAACGGATATCTTTTTTCTCATCACAGCACCTCCTCTTCGCAAGCTTGCTTTTGCCCCAAAGGGCGCCTCCACAGGCATTCCGCCTGCGGCTCGCAGACTGACAGAAGTGCAACGTTATTGCCCCTTCTTGTAAGTCCCTACCAGTTCGGCCCGGGCAAGAATGTGCCCTTTCATGGCCCGCTCCAGGTCCGCCTTGGTCGGCGCCTGCAGATTGTCCAGTTTGATATCGAGCGCATAGAGTTTGTGAAAGTAACGGTGGCGACCGGTTGGCGGACAGGGACCGCCATAGTGGCGTCGCTTCCAGTCGTTGAGCCCTTGCCGGCTGCCTGGAGGGAGTCCCCTGGCCGCGGCCCCTTCGGAAATGGCGGCGGTTTCCGAAGGGATATTGAACAGCACCCAGTGCACCCAGGTCATGCGCGGATTGGCCGGGTCGGGGGCATCGGGATCATCAATGATCAGCGCCAAGCTCTTAGTCCCCTGCGGAACGCCTTTCCAGGCAAGAGGTGGTGAAAGATCGGTCCCTTCGCAGGTGTATTTCTCGGGAATGGCGCCATTGTGATCGAAGGCGGTTGAGTGTAGGGTCAAGGTCATAATCTCCTCCGCTTGACTGCCGGACGACAGAATGCCGGCAGTGAGAAACAGGCCGAGCAGCAGACAGCCGACTGTGATCCTGTCAATTGTCATGGGTCTTTTCCTCTTGCTGATCTTTCGATAAGCTTTAATCCGAATCCGTGGCTAAACGGCGGATGACTTGAGCGCATCTCCGACGACACTCACGGATTCAAGTTATAGACTATCGCAGTCTTGCAGCCCTTCAATTTTCCAGCCGCTCTTTGTCGATCAACTTCACGAGATGCTTGGCATCGGCCCTCTCCATCGGTTTGCCGGTAATGCTGCTTTTGGGTGTCAATCAGCATGTGAATGTGACCCATTTAGAGATGACATCGGAGTCGAATATTAACCCACTCCGTTTCTGATTTCCGATGTATTGGCGGAGAGTTAAGTCGTATTTTTCTCTCGGACCAAGTATGCCGATACGGGGTGAATCGGAAAGCCGATCAACACTCAGCGCGTTCTGGGCGAGCCCCTGCCACTCTTCCTGGATGTTGAAATCAACTGACAAAGGGGGCAATTC
>JAUXIR010000246.1 GCA_030620915.1 Geopsychrobacter sp.
GGCTCAGCCGGCCTTCCGGACAGCACCAAGGACAATCTGGTCATGCTGCCGATGAATGAGAGTGCCTTCGATCTCATCGAGGAACACGCCCATGAACTGGCCGGTGTCGCGATTGAGCCGATCATCGGCGGCGGCATGCTGCCTGTCGACAAAGCCTTCCTGGAAAAACTGCGCGAAGTCACCAAAAAGCACAACATTCTGTTGCATTTCGATGAAGTCATTACCGGTTTCCGTGTCGCCCTGGGTGGCTGTCAGGAACTCACCGGCGTGCTGCCGGATATTGCGACCTACGGAAAGATCTGCGGTGGCGGACTGCCGATCGGTGCGATCGGCTGCTCCAAAGAGCTGGTGGCAATCGCCCAGGAAACCGACGACGGTTTCTCGGCGGCTGGAACTTTCAGCGGTAACCCGCTGACCCTTGCAACCGGTGCGGCCATGCTGCAACACCTCAAGGACAATCGTCATATCTATGATGATATGATGGCCAAAGGGAACGTTCTGCGTGACGGCTTTAACGAGCATTGCAAGTCAAAGGGCTACCCGTTCTGCATGACCGGAATCGGCTCACTTTTCCAGATTCACGCCAAAGCGGAGCTGCCTAAAGTTCCACGCGACCTGCACGGTCAGAACGAAGAGGCGCTGAGCGAACTTCAGTTGCATTTCCGCCTGAACAATATTCTTCTGCCCTGGATGCATCTGGCCTTCTTCGGTGCCTCACACACCCAGGCAGAGCTCGATGAGATGCTCAGGGTTTTCAAGGCCTCGGTTGATGCGGTTATGTCTGATGTCCCAGTTCAGTGCAACACCAGGGTGGCCTAAGCTATTCATCAGAGTATTTCGTGACGAAATGAAAAAATCGAACGACGGTGGCGAGTTCATGTTTGGACTCGCCACCGTCGTTCTGTTTAACCCTCGACCCCAAGATGGGCCTCAACCTGTCGGATGATCCGATCTGGCCTGATCGGCCCCTCGCTCCTCCAGGGTAAAATAGAACGTGGCCCCCTCCCCGACCGCTCCTTCCGCCCAGATCCGTCCGCCGTGGCGGTGGATGATCCGCTGCACCGTTGCCAGGCCGATGCCGGTGCCGGGGAAATCACCCTCCCTGTGAAGTCTCTGGAAAGGCATGAACAGTTTGTCGACGTAACTCATGTCGAACCCGGCCCCGTTGTCACGCACGAAGTAAATCGTTTCGCCCTCCAGCTGTTCAACTCCGAACTCGATGCAGGCCTCAGCAGCCTTGCTCGTATACTTCAAGGCATTGCCGAGCAGGTTTTCCATGACAACCTTGAGCAGGCGCGGGTCAACATCGGCTGCAACTCCCTTGGCGATGTAGACGCTGACCTGGCGTTCGGGTTCCTGCTGGCGCAGGTTTTCTGCCACTGTGGCTGCCAACAGCGACAGGTCGACCCGTTCCCGGGCCATATCCACGCCTGTGGACCGGGAGAGCTTCAACAGCCCGTCGATAAGGGCATTCATTTCACGACTGCCCTGCCGAAGATGTCCCAAGTACGTCTTCCCCTCCTCATCCAGTTTGTCCCCGCAATCCTCCTCCAGGGCCTCGCTGAAACCCTCGATCGCCCTCAAAGGCGCCCGCAGGTCGTGAGAAACGGAATGGGTGAAGGCTTCCAATTCCTGGTTGGCAATAGCTAATTCCCGGGTGCGCTCTATAACCCGCGTCTCCAGTTCCCGGTTCAACTGGCGAACCTCCTCCTCGGCCCGCTTGCGAATTTCGATTTCCGTTTGAAGTTCCTCCAGCGATTGACCTAACCGACCGGCCATACTGTTGAATGATCCTGCAAGTTCAGCGATTTCCCCCCCACCGTCTACAGTGACCCTGGATTTCAAATCGCCGCCGGCAATCCGCTCGACACCTGCCTTCAGCAGACCGATCGGATAGGTCACCCTGTGACCAACCAACCATCCCAGAGCAATCGCAATGGGTGCGATAACAGCATTCACCGCCAGGACTATCCAAAAAAATTGTTGCTCTCTTGCCACGACTTCAGTCGCAGCGATGTCTATGCACAGCACCCCGTCCCGAACTCCAGCGGAAGTGATTATCGGCGCATAACCGGTCAACCAGCGCCCCCACTTATCGGAGTAAAAGTCCTGCTCCACGATCGGCTCATCCAGCGTGGCGATCTTTGCCATAAGGGTCGGACCAGGCTCCTCGTAAACATCCCCAAGATGAGGCTGCGAAAAATCGCCCGGGACAGAATCGGCATCGACGACAAATACGACCCGACCATCAACTCTCTGGCGTACCGTATAGACATAACGAATGCCATATCCCCTTTCGCGGATACGTTTTAGGACTGTTTGAATCTGGAGGAAGGGAGGACTCCCCTCGTCGGCGACGCTTTCGAGGGAGGAATGCTGGTCGGCATCTATGAGCAGAGCCGAAACGTCGACGAAATGACGCAGCTCTTCACGGAGTTCCTGCCGCACGTTGATACGGATGTTCAGATAAAGGGCAATTGTCAGGATGGTCGCGGCAGATAAGGCGACAAAGGAGAAACCGAGACCTAACTTGGTCTTGAGACTTAAACCTCCACGCAAGCCCATATCCAGCTCCTTCATCCAAGAAAAAAGTCAGCCTTTCGCATTCGGTCTCGGGCGGGATCTAACCGGCTGCGGCCCGGTTTCCATGGGACATTCCCTATTGAGCATATCACAGGAAATCCCGCTTTAATGCTCTCCCCAGGGGGCCTTGCAGATGAACCACAATAGTGACCGCCCCCCTTGGTACTGCCAAACTCAATCCATCCATCACTCTGATGAATACCGGTAATCAAAATACGAATTTCCCAACCCCTTCCATTGTCGATATTCTGCTAATCGCCCTAAGTTTCAGAAACAGGCCTGCCGAGAACACCGGGCAAATGGGGTCCAACCGATATGGAGAGAAGAATGGAAACAGCTTTCAACCAGCCGCTTGGCGGCAATGCCATGCCCCGCTTTGGTGGCCCGTCCAGCATGATGCGACTGCCGACCCAAACCGACAGCAATGATCTGGATGTCTGTTTCGTCGGGGTGCCACTCGACATCGGCGCCTCCAACCGCAGTGGAACCCGCTTCGGCGCCAGAGCGATCCGTTCCGAATCGAGCCTGCTGCGTCCCTACAATATGGGCACGCGAGCGGCGCCCTTCGATTCTTTGCGGGTGGCCGACATCGGTGATGTAGCGATCAACACCTTCGACCTAAAGAAGAGCGTCAGCATTATCGAACAGGCCTACGACCAGATTCTGGCCAATCCCTGCACGCCGCTGACCCTCGGCGGAGATCACACGATTACCCTGCCGATCCTGCGTGCCATCGTCCGCAAACATGGTCCGGTTGGTCTAATTCATGTGGATGCGCATTCCGATATCAACGACGAGATGTTCGGTGAAAAAATCGCCCATGGCACGATCTTCAGACGCGCCGCAGAAGAAGGACTGCTCGATCCCAAGCGGGTGATCCAGATCGGCATGCGCGGCACCGGGTATTCGGCTGAAGACTTTGACTGGTCACGCGAGCAGGGATTCCGTGTCATCCAGGCAGAAGAGTGCTGGCACAAATCACTGGCCCCGTTGATGGACGGAGCACGCAAGCAATTAGCCGGTGGACCGGTCTATTTCAGCTTCGACATTGATGGTATCGATCCTGCGTTTGCCCCCGGCACCGGAACCCCGGAAATCGGCGGACTGACTACAATTCAGGCGCTGGAGATCATCCGTGGTGCCAGAGGACTCGACATTGTCGGCGGGGATCTGGTCGAAGTGTCCCCCC
>JAUXIR010000089.1 GCA_030620915.1 Geopsychrobacter sp.
TCATAGAGGTTGTCGCGGTACTGACCGTAGAGTGCGAGCAGACTCGCAGTGAAGATGATGATCAACAGAGTGGTCACCAGGTAGATCTTCTTGCCGATGCTTAAATTTTTGATTTTCATTGTTTCTCCAGTACGGCTTTGAGTAGGGACGGTCTTTAGCTGTCTGCGCCGTAACCTGTTAAAGAGCCTTGGTCCGTTTGCGGTGTGATCGACGGTGCGTCAATATCATTGAGGATCCTTAGCACCATGCTACGGACCTGGTCTGATCGGCATTGATAAACCGGCGGGTCTGCAGGCTGGATACTCCTCCCGTCTCGCGACATAAGGCGGTTTCAAAAGAAAAAGGCCTCCGGTTTAGAACCGAAGGCCTTTTTCTTTTAATATTAAGTTGCCCGTATCCGGGCATCAACATTTACTCAACGGTGATTTTAGCGTCCTCGATGATCAGCGCATATTTGTAGCCGTAGCCAAAGTCCTTATCAAGGGAGACCTTGCCGGTCAGCAGTACGGTATCGCCAACCTGAGCTTCAGCTGCGGTGGTGACGGTGATGTCGTTGCTGCCGTCTGCGGCATCGCCACTACCATCTTGAATGTGCAGCCAGTTTTTACCCATGATCTGGGCGTTGTACTTGACCACCTTGCCACGTAGCACGATTTCCTGGCCGGCAAGTTCCGCTTTGCCGGAGTTGACCTCGGCAACGGTCTTGCCGCCGGTAGCCTTGCTGATTCCGGTGAGATCAACTGCAGCCGTAGCGGTGGCAGCAACCTGGGTGTTGGGATGGCCATCAGGCAGAGCCGCATCGGCGGCAGGTGCGACTGCTGCATTGGGATTGAGAATCGAGTCGACGAAGTAGACGACGTCGAAGTCACGATCAAGTGATTTGCTGTGATAGTTGTTCATCGGCATTCCGTCAGGAACAATAACATTGTCACCGACAGCAACGCTGAACTCAGGAGCGGCGGCCCAGATTTTTTGCTGGCCGTCATCGACCTGGACATAGGTATAACCGGCAGAGTTCATGGTTTCAACAACGGTACCGGTAACGCCGGCTGCTTTGGCGGCGGGTGCCTGAGCTTGTGCGGCAGGAGCCTCAACTTTGGGTGCTTCTTCTTTGCTGCAAGCAGAAAGAGCCAGAACAGCAAGACTTGCGACGAGAAATACAAGGATTCGTTTCACGGTACATCCTCCAGCATGATGTTGTTTGCCGTCGGGATGACGGCCTTTAAATAATCAAAGGGAAGATAGCACAGGAGAAACTTTAGAAACAAGAGGAGGATGGCTTCTTCGTGATCATTTTAGTCTTCTATCGGAATCCGGTCAAATTGTCGGCATAACTCCTTGAGGCGTTCTGCCATGTTCAGCTCCAATTGATCGGGTGTCAGGCGCCAGTTCCAGTTGCCGGTGGCGGTGCCCGGTTGGTTCATGCGCGCCTTACCGCCTAGCTTCAGCAGATCCTGCATCGGGATGATCGCCAATCTGGCCGAGCTGGCCAGGGCGCACCGGATCAGGGGCCAGGGCATCTCGCGGCAGCTTGAATCGAGATAGTCGCGGACTCTCTGTTTGCCGGCGGTGCTGAGGGACTGCCACCAGGCGAGACTGGTGGTGTTGTCGTGGGTGCCGGTGTAGACGACCGAGTTGCGCGAATACTGATGTGGCAGGTAGGGGTTTTTTGCGCCGGAATCGAAGGCAAACTGTAATATTTTCATCCCGGGTAGGCCAAAGTTATCGCGGAGTTGCTCTACTTCAGGGGTGATGATGCCCAGGTCTTCGGCGATCAGGGGGAGTTCGCCCAGGTCTTTCTCTATCCGCTCAAAAAAATCGGCCCCGGGTCCGGGCTGCCAGGAACCGTGGACCGCAGTCGTTTCAGTTGCCGCTACCGCCCAGCAGGCTTCGAATCCACGGAAGTGATCGATCCGGACCAGGTCACATTGCTGCAGATTCCACTGCAGCCGCGCTTGCCACCAGCCATACCCATCCTGCGCCATCCGCTCCCAGTCATAGAGGGGATTTCCCCACAACTGGCCTGTCTTGCTGAAGTAGTCGGGTGGGACGCCGGCAATCACCTGGGGCCGGCCCTGCTCATCGAGTTGGAAAAGATCGCGGTTGGCCCAGACATCGGCCGAATCCATATTAACAAAGATCGGCAGGTCGCCGAAAATCTGGATGCCCTGCCGGTTGGCGTATTCCTTCAGCGCGAACCATTGCTCGAAGAAAACAAACTGCAGGTATTTTTCTTGAGAGATTTCGCTCTCAAGCCTGGTCCCCCATTTGTGTAATGCCGACTCTTTACGGTCGCGGACAGCCGCCGGCCAGTCATACCAGCCCTTGTGATTTTGTGCCTGACGCATGGCGCGATAGAAGGCGTAATCATTGAGCCAACTGGCCTGCTGCCGGCAGAAATCGACGAAATTCTGTTGGCGTATTCCGTCATTATGGCCTGCCAGGAATCTGTGTGCGGCCTTTTCTAATAGCGGAGTGCGAACTTCACGACAGGCGTGAAAATCGATGCGGTCCTCTGCCGGGCTGTGGGGCGGAAGATCTGAACTGTTGAGATCTCCGACTGCAACCAACTGCGCCAGACTGATCAGATCGGGATTGCCGGCAAAGGCAGAGAAGGAACTGTAGGGGCAGTCGCCGTAGCCGGTCGGTCCGAGGGGCAGAACCTGCCAAGCCGATTGACCCGCAGTGATCAGGTAATCGACAAAGAGATAGGCTTCATCGCCGAGGGTGCCGAGTCCTTCCGGCCCTGCCAGTGATGTCGGGTGGAGCAGAATGCCTGATTGTCGGGTTTTAAGCATCAGGGATTGACCTACTTTATGAAGTATCCGGCTACGCGCCAGCGGTTATCCTCTTCTAAAATCAGAATAACGGTCTCCATCGCTGCGGCCTTTTTTTCAAAGGATGATGCATATTTAAAGGTCAGATACTGGCCGTCCGGGGCGTCTTCGGCCCAATCGGAGAAGGACGCATTGTCCTGCTTCCGGTTGTTAAGCTTTCCGACCCTGCTGCGCATCGCCGGTATCTGTTGGTTCCAGACTTCGAGAAAGATCTTCTCTCTCATCAGCGAGGATGAGCTGTTCCAGCTTTGTTCGAACTCCTCGGCATCGACCAGTTGCAGAAAATCCTCAGCGGCCTCAGTCCCTGCGGTGAGAACCTGTGGGTCGATCCTCTTGCTGAAGCTCGGATAGAACATGATCGCAGAAACGGCAATTATTGCGACCAGGTGGATGTGGTATTTCTTGGGGATAAGCATAGTTTAGGACCCTTGATCGGAAAGTAAGTACTGGCTAGATTGAGTGCTCCGCAGGTTAACAGGATGCCGGAGTCTAGGCAAATCTGAAATTGGCTGATGGAGACAGACAAAGCCCACTCCCTTGCGGGAACGGGCTTTTCAATTGGCGGAGGCAAGATGGGATGCTATCGCCACTTCCCCCTGCTTTTTGGCTCTCTAACTAGGCTCGCTGCCGCGGCCATCCCTGGCTGGCCATGAATCTACGAATTTTTTAAGTGGATAGCCTGTCTGGCGTTCTGTTTTATGCTTATGATTGGTTTTTTTGAACGTTTAAATATCATGAACAGCGTAATCTTTCTTGCACATAGCGGACACAGGGTTAGCCTATTGTGTCCCGTTGTAAGTAAAAAGACTCAGTCGTGGGGTGGGGCACCTGAGCGGGGGGGTCGCAAAGGAAAAATGTCGACTTCAGGTTTCGGAGGTCGCCATTTTCATGTCTGATATCGGGTGCTTATGACGAGGCCTTTGTTGAATTGAGGTGCCGTCACTGGGAGGATGCTTCTGTATGTATTCAGTCGCGGGTGGAATTTTTCGGGCTGCGATTTTATACTCTGGTGTCGATGAGATTACTCTGGTGTGAACTAGGGGGGCATGATTGATTGTAGCGTGCAATGGCACGTGGAGCGCTTGTCGATTCATGGGAGAGTTTATTCTCAAGGAGAGAATTGGGTATGTAGGTTTCGGCTGCCCGCCGGGGGAAGATGTTTACCTCATGAAGGGGCCGCCATTCTGCCTCAATGACCTGTTCGCGGTCCAGTCTGGTTTGCTTTTGCTGGCGGCTAACCTGTCTCTCGGGCGGTTGGACGATTGGACGTGAAGAATATGCTTGTGGCAGTTTTTGTAGAGAGACAATCACTTTGTGACCTATTGATTGGCTTGCTGGTTATGGTTGCTAGATTCGGAAAGCATTAAATTCACGACATGAATCTTATTATCGCGAACAAGTGCGTAACCTGCATCGTCCAATAGGCTAGGCGCCTTAATATATTGCAGTCTGTGCGTATGGTCAACTTACTTATGTATCTAGCCTCTCCCCATTTTTTCAAAGCCGTGGGACTAAACCCGGCAAGCCCAACTGAATCAGAGGCCCAGGAGGCTTGCCGGGCCTGAGTCGGTCATGCAGCAGGGTTGCCGCTTCGGCAAACAGCCGCTGCCAGCCCTTCAAGATGCTATAGAAGGGGAACTTCGGTCTGTGCCGTCGCTTGTCTTTCTGCCGTTTCCCCCGCTGGATCAACTCTTCGGACCGGTGTTGTTCTTCAGCTAACATGGCCCAGCTGAGCATCGCCAGCGCCACAAGGTTTCGCAGCACTTTGTAACTGCGAGCCTGTACCCGCTCGAGATCAAAACCCTGCTTACTGAAACGATAGCCTTCTTCACAGGCCCAGCGGTCCAGATAGCTGTGAATAAGGCGTTCCCCCTGACGCTTCCCTCGCACCAGCCGGGTACTGACCAGAACCATCGGTTCGCGCTTCCCGTGACGAACAACGATCAGGCTCAGGGGCCGATCTGGATGCTCCGGCAATCTGACATGGGTCATTCCGAAGCGAATATCTTTATCGGAACCTTTGCGAAGTTTGCCGCGATGCTTCGTCGGCAGCTGCTTGGCCAGTTCCTGCACGTCTCCTTTAAAATTTCCGCGCAGCCAATGGCGTTGTTTGGTCACCCGCACCAATACGTCGAAACCTTCTTCCAGCCAGACATTCCACAGGGCGCTCCGATCCCCACCGCGATCAATGACCCACAGACGCTTGCTGCCGATCGCCGTCTGGACGCGGCGCATGGCGGTCAATATTTCATTGTTCTCGCTGACAAACTCCTTTTCCTTACAGGAGTAGAGTTGGCAGAACAGAGGGAGTGTCGTGCCTTTTTTAAGATCACGCGCCACAACATTCAAAAGCGGATAGCCGCCGACGATCTCCCCTTTGCTCCCATCACGGACATGGCCCCAATGCTCGCTCTTGGGAGCTCCGTCACGATTCAAATCACCAGGGTCGATAGCCAGAATCATTTCTTCAGTAACTGTGGGTGCCAGACGGCTCAAGATCTGATCTTCCAGTTCCGGCCATAGGGCATGCTTGCCCAGCATTCGACTCAAGCGTTTGACGGTATGATGCAGTCGCTTTGGCTCTTTGAGGGCACGGCCAATTTCAGTCAGCTGCAAACTGCCGCTGGCCAAGATACCACTGCTGACTTCAGCAACCAGCTTCGCGACAGGCTTACTATGGGTGTCGGTGAGAGCTTCGGCCCAATTCAGAATTTTTGCTTTCCATTTGAAGCGAAGTTTGGCACCATGAGGCATCGGGGTTCTCCTTTGTTTTCAGATGTTTAGCGGTAAACACATGATAGCAAAGAACGGACCCCGATTCTTCTTTTATCTGCTAATTTCCTCCATAAATTTAACTGGTTACAGACTTCTCGCCAACTTTTTGGGGAGAGGCTAGTAATCCCTTCCAGGTGCCTGGTGTGGGTTTGGGGCCTTTACAGCCGGAGCTTCAGCCCTTAAGCTATCCTTGATACGCTTGAGTTAAGGCTGTCGCTGCAAATTATAGGATATCTGCACCATGGACTTTCCCCCACGCCCGACTCGGGCAGACATCAATTTATCGGCTCTGTGCCACAACCTGCAGCAGGTCCGAGCCTGCTGTAGCGCCGGGCAGGGAGTGTTGGCTGTCGTCAAGGCCGATGCCTACGGGCATGGTGCCGTCGCCGTCAGTCGCGCCCTCGAACAAGAAGCGGTCGCGCAGTTCGCAGTCGCGACCCTGGAAGAGGGCATCGAACTGCGCACCGCCGGGATCAGGAAACCGATTCTGGTGTTTGGTGGTTGTTATGCGGGACAGGAGGCTGAATTTGTGCGGCAGGGGCTGGCTGCGGCGGTTTTCAGCCTGTCCGATCTGCAACGTCTCAAACAATTCGGTGTGGAACATGGCTTGGATTTCCCGGTTCACATAAAGTGTGACACCGGGATGGGCCGCGTCGGGTTTCTGCCCGCTGAAATTCCGCAATTGATCGATTTGTTGAAGAGAGGAACCGGGCTCGAGGTGGTCGGACTGATGTCACACCTGGCTTGTGCCGATGACCCCGGTTCGACAGCGACCCGCCGGCAGATTGAA
>JAUXIR010000095.1 GCA_030620915.1 Geopsychrobacter sp.
CTCGGAAAAGATGCAAGCGGTGGCAAAAATAGCTCTTAATGGATCAACGAACCACTGTAATAATTTGCCCTCAATGCGGATGACTTCGGCAAATATTAATTCTCAAAGAGATGATCTATGATCCAACCAGCTAATCCAAATACCGGGATGATGCCAATCAGTGATGGCGAATTTGCGGCAATGCGGGATCTGATCCAGCAGCGTTTCGGCATCAACCTGACCGAACAGAAACGCTCCTTGCTGGTCGGGCGCCTGCAGAAGCTGATGCGCACCCGTGGTTTTTCCGCCTTTCAGCAGTATATCGACTTCTTGAAGAGTGATAAATCGGAACAGGGCTTAAGCGAATTGGTCGATCTGATTTCAACCAATCACACCTATTTCAACCGCGAGAAAGACCATTTCGATTATTTCTACGATACCGCATTGCCGACCGTCATCGAACGCCTCAAGCAGCAGAACCGGCGTGACCTGCGTATCTGGTGCGCCGGCAGTTCGACCGGTGAAGAGCCCTATACCCTGGTCATGTTGATCATGGAGTACCTGGGAGCCGATTATAAAAACTGGGATGCAGGGATCCTCGCCACAGACATTTCAGATCGTGCCCTCACCGCAGCGCGCGCGGGAGTCTATCCTCGGGATCGAGTCGATCAACTTCCAGCGAAGCTACGCAACAAGTATTTCACCCCGGCCGCTAACGGCCAGCTTGCAGTCTCCGCACAGGTCAAGCGTGAAGCGACCTACCGACGCTTCAACCTGATGAACACCAGTTTTCCGTTTAAGAATCCATTTCAGATCATCTTCTGCCGCAATGTGATGATCTATTTTGATCAGCCGACGCGCGATGCGCTGGTTGCACGTTTCCATCGGTCCACCGAACCGGGCGGTTATCTGTTCATCGGCCATTCAGAAACTCTGGGTCGCGAACAGACAATCTACAAGTATCTGCAACCCGCTCTCTACCAGAAGGGGGATGCCTGATGGCTCGCCCGATTCGTGTGCTGATCGTCGATGATTCGGCGCTGGTACGTAATATCCTCAGCCAAGGATTGAACCTTGATCCGGGTATCGAGGTGGTCGGCACCGCCACTGATCCCTACCAGGCGCGTGATAAAATTGTCCAACTTCGCCCCGATGTTCTGACTCTCGACGTCGAGATGCCGCGCATGGACGGCGTTGCCTTTTTGCGTAAGCTGATGCCGCAGTTTCCGATGCCGGTCGTGATGGTCAGTTCTCTGACCCAGCGCGGCAAACAGATCACCATCGATGCCCTCGATGCAGGCGCCGTCGACTTTGTCGCCAAACCGACCAGCAATGTCGCCAGCGGTCTCAGTGCGATGATCGGCGAACTACAGGTTAAGGTAAAGATCGCTTCGACCGCCAATGTTTCGCACTGGAAAGGCAAACGTGCCGATACCCGCACACAGACCCTGGTCGGGAGTAAGGCGCTGGCCGAATCGACCAACAAGGTGATTGCCATCGGCGCCTCAACCGGCGGCACCGAGGCGATCCGCAAGGTCATCACTCAGTTTCCGGCCACCACCCCCGGCGTCGTCATTGTTCAACATATGCCGGGAGGTTTCACCAAGATGTTCTCCGACCGCCTGAACACCCTCTGCGCCATGGAGGTCAAGGAGGCACAGGACGGTGATCGCGTGCGTAACGGCCTGATTCTGATTGCACCGGGTGGGATTCAGTTGAAAGTGGTGCGCTCGGGCGGTTTCTACCAGGTAAAGTGCGGCGGCATCGACAAGGTCAGTGGCCACTGCCCTTCGGTCGATGTGATGATGCATTCGGTTGCCACACATGTCGGGGCCAACGCGGTCGGCGGTATGCTCACCGGCATGGGAGGTGACGGTTCCGATGGCATGCTGGCGATGAAGAATGCCGGAGCACACTGTATCGCTCAGGACGAAGCGACATCGGTGGTCTTTGGCATGCCCAAGGTCGCTTATGAAAAAGGCGGTGCCGAGCGGCTGGTTCCCCTCGATACCATAGCCCAGACCCTGCTCAATTTGCTGGCGGAGAAATAGCCTATGAGCCAGATCATCCTCGGCGTGGGCGATTACGGCGCCTCAAACCGGCCTGGCGAAGATATCAAGACCTTCGCTCTGGGATCCTGTGTTTCGGTGATATTGCTCGACCCGAAAAACAGGACCGTGGGGATGGTGCATGTCGCCCTGCCCGAATCATCCATCAATCAAGCCAAATCGCTTGAGAAGCCGGGATACTTTGCCGACACCGGTATCCCCGCCCTACTAAAGGAGATGGCCAGGTTCGGCTGCAACCCCAAGGGCAAAGGGATGGAGGTCAAACTTTGCGGAGGTGCCAACGTCATGGACACCAACGATACCTTTCAGATTGGCAAACGCAACGGCCTCTCAGTCAAGAAAATACTATGGAAATACGGAATGGGGGCCGTGGCTGAAGATCTAGGTGGCAATTTCAGCCGCACCGTAACCGTATCGGTAGATACCGGAGAGATTATCCTCAGCTCGCCCGCTCGCCCCAACTGGAAGCTTTGAGGAGGTATCATATGACTGAAAAAATAGACCGCGAAGAGATCCAGAAGGTCATAAAGTCGGTGCCCCTGCTATCGGCCAGCGCGGCCCAATTGTTGCGGACAACGACCGACCCGGATCATGACCTGATGGATATAGTCAAGGTTGTTAAGACCGATGCGACCCTGACGGCACGTGTGCTGAAGGTCGTCAACTCAGCGGCTTTTGGCCTGATCAACGAGATCAGCTCACTCGATCGTGCCATCTCCTATCTGGGTGAACGTCTGATCGTCGGCATCGCCATCGGCGACTGTGCCGCGCAATTGTTCGACAAAGAACTTAAAGGCTACGAAGGGGAACATGGGGCTCTCTGGCGTCACGACTTACGGACCGCCATCGCCTCGCGCGAAGTTGTAGTACAGAGCAACTCCGACATAAATCCGGACCTGGCTTTTACCGCCGGGTTGCTACACGACATCGGCAAGGCCTTGATCTCTGATTATCTTCAAGGAACCGCCGGCGAGGTACTGGAAAAGATCGAAAGTGAGGAATTTGACGACTACCTCAGTGCCGAAGAAGAGCTGATCGGCTTCGATCATCCACGTGCCGGTTATGAATTGGCCCTGGCCTGGAAGCTACCGGAAGCAATCGCCGAGGTGATCCGTTTTCACCATACCCCAGCCGATGCCCGCGAAGAATTTCAGGAGCTGGTTTATGCGGTTCACCTGGGTGACAATATCGCGATGATGGGCGGCGGCGGCACCGGCGCCGATAGCATGCGGTACAAACTCGACACCAACTACACCCGCCTTATCGACCTGCAGCCCGACGCACTGGCTAAGGTCATGCTGACAGTGAATGAAGAGTTTATCAAGCTGGAACGCTCCTTCTCGGCTACAGGAGACTCGAACAGATGAAACGCATTGTAATCGCTGACGACTCCGCCACTGCACGCATGTTCATTATCCGCTGCCTCCAGATTATCGGACTGGGAGAGTCTGAATTTGTCGAAGCTGAAAACGGCAAAGAGGCTCTTACGGCCGCCAAGGAGAAACCGACGGACCTGCTCCTAACCGATCTGAATATGCCCGTCATGGATGGCCAAACCCTGCTCAAATGGGTCAAAGCCAGCCCAAAACTGATGGACATGCCAGTGGTGATTATCACCAGTGCCGGCAATCCCGCCAAGGAACAGGAACTGCTGAAGATCGGAGCCTTGAAGGTAATCAACAAACCGGTGGCGCCACCCATACTAATGGAAGCGCTTGCAGCCTTCATCGATGACTGATCCGCTCTGACCGCAGGAGAACGAATATGCCACATCAGGATACTGCAATCTATAAAGCAATGTTCGACGCCGTACAGCAAACATTTGAGACCATGGCATTTGTCGAGGTCGCTGAACAGTCGGAAGAGCTCGAGCTTGAAATTCCGGCAGAAGCCAGCTGGGTCAGTATTTTGATTAATGATCCGGTGCAGGCTGAACTCCGGCTGGCACTGACCCATTCCCTGCAGTCAACGATGGCCGCCGATATGTTTGGCATAGAGGTCGAAGAAGTCAATGAAAACCAGCGCCAGGATATCATTGCCGAAATCTTGAATACCCTTGCAGGCCTCTTCATGACAAGACTGTTGCCGGATGACCAGACCTATCAACTGGGGCTACCGGAACCTGGAGTAGGCTTGCTTCCTGAGATTGAGCAAGACGCTATCGGCTGGAATTTGCAAATAGAGGGATCACCTCTGTTGCTGGTTGCCAACGGCGCCAGTCTAATCGCCTTGAACAAGTAAACCGACATTCCACTTAACCCTCGCACGAACAAGGAGAACCCAATGGGAAAAACAGTACTGATCGTTGATGATTCCAACACCATGCGCAAGATTGTTTCACGGGCTCTGCGTCAGGCAGGCATCGACTTTTCGGAGATCCTCGAAGCGGCTGATGGCCAATTGGCCCTGGACGTGCTCGGAAGCAACGAGGTCGATGTGGTCCTGAGTGATATCAACATGCCAAATATGACCGGCCTGGAATTTCTCAAGGCCAAATCAGAGGATGACGCGATCAAGGATATCCCCGTGGTCATGATTTCGACCGAAACCGGGGCGGACATCATTGATCAGGCGAAGGCTCTTGGCGCAAAGGGTGCGATCAAAAAACCCTTCACTCCCGACCTGATCAACGAAATTCTCAGTCCCTTGCTCTAGCTAAAACGGGAAGATCGGTTGCCCCTTGCAGCAACTGATAAAAATCATCAACCCTCTTTGAAATGAGGTTTACCGTGAACCATGCCGAACAGATTGCAGAAGCAACCCGCGAGATTTTCTCGAGCATGATCATGCTCGAAGTTACGCCGAAGCAAGCGATAGAGCGGACAGATTCTACCTTTACCAACAGCATTAGCGGCATGGTCGGGCTGGCGGGATCGGTCAAGGGAAACCTGTCGATCCATATGCCGGAGTCGGTCGCAACCGCGGTGACCACTGCATTTCTCGGCATGGAGGTCGAAAGCATTGATGAGGATGTCTGCGATGCCATCGGGGAACTAGCCAACATGCTGGCCGGTGCCGTAAAAACTGCCATAGATCCGAGCGGCAGCGAAATCAAGCTGTCGATGCCATCGACCGTCTATGGCGAGGAATACAGACTCGACTGTCAAAAGTGCGGGGTCAACGTCCTTGTCCCCTTCGATCTGGATGGTGCTGAGTTCAGTGTAGAATTACTATTGAGCGACAGCTGAAACTCTGGAGCATCCGATGGAATTCGCACAAAAAATCAGCTCCGTCACTAAAGAGATATTTGCCAGCATGATCTTCCTTGATTTGACGTCCGGAGAACCGATCAGTCAGGGCCAGGAGGATCTCGGCTGCCATGTCTCAGCAATGATCGGGCTATCTGGTGACATTAATGCCATCCTCGGCATTCACTGTCCGGCCGTGGTCGGTAAGGCGATCGGCGGAGCCATGCTCGGGATGGAACTTGAAGAGGTTGATGAAGACACCAAAGACGCCCTGGGAGAGATCGCTAATATGCTAGCTGGTGGACTGAAGGAGACCTTTGCCGCCGAGAAGATCGACATTTTGCTCGCGATACCGACGACCATTTCAGGGAATTCCTACAAAGTCTCAGCCCCCACGGGAAGCAATCGAATCATAATCCCATTCGACATTGAGGCCGGACGATTTTATATCGATCTAAAATATTCTCTCTCCTAAAGATCTGCAAGCTGGCATGGTTCACGCAAAATAGAGGTGTTGCGGCAGGAATATGCCATTTTACTGACACCAGGGGATTATCGTGGCTCAACAAGCGATTGTAGAAACAGTATTCAAATATGCCCTCGAATCTCTACCTGCAGAGCTTGGCGCATTGCTTGGTCAAGAACTGAGTTGCAGTGATACGACCTATCAACTCGCGTCCAAAGAAGAGCTTTTCTCTGGCGATACTCGCCCCAAATCCAGTCTATCGCATCTGAACGTTGTAGGAGATCATGCAGGCGAAGCCTTCCTGCTTCTTCCGACCCGTACATCAATTATCTTTGGCGGCACTCTCATCATGCTGCCTCAAGATCAGATTGATGAAAACGCTAACAACGAAACCCTTGACGGTGAAGTTGCCGATGCTTACGGCGAGGTCGCGAATATCCTCGCCGGTGTCCTGACTCAGGTTTTTCTGGATAAATATACAAAAAGTCTGCGTTTTATCCGCACAGAGGTAGAAGAGCTGGATGCATCATCTGTCGATGTCGCATCGGATCTTCCTTTTCCGCCCGGTAAATATTTTAGTTGTAGCAGTCGGTTAAACATGGGCGGGGAATCGCTCGGCCGCATTGAAATCATCATTCCTGCTGCCCTGCTTGATCTCGATGAAGTCACCGCCCAGGCAG
>JAUXIR010000221.1 GCA_030620915.1 Geopsychrobacter sp.
CACCGGCGAATAAGGAGCCATCATGAAAGCAAGCGTACAGGGTTTTATGGATAAACAGGCTGGCAGTGGTGCTCTTTTCGAGGATATCTACCTGCTTGAAGGCAAACGGACGCCCTTTGGTAAATACACCGGCAGCCTGTCAACGGTTTCACCGACCGACCTGGGAATTTTCGCCAGTCGTGCCGCTATTGAGGCTTCCGGGGTTCCGGCCGGCGATATCGATCAGACCATTGTTGCCAATATCGGTCAGGCCAGTGCCGACAGTTTCTTCATGCCGCGTCATATCGGTCTTTATGCCGGGGCTCCGCTCGAGAGTACCGCTCTCTTGACCCAGCGGATCTGCGGCTCCGGGGTTGAACTCCTGGGCCAGGCCGCGGAGCAGATCGCTCTCGGCAAGGCCAATCTGGTTCTCGGCTGCGGCACCGACACCATGAGCCGTTTTCCGCTCGCCTCCTACTCGGCCCGGCAGGGCTTTCAGCTGGGACGACCCGAGTTTGTCGACCTGCTGTGGGAGGCCCTGAACGATACCGCCGCGGTGCCGATGGGCTGTACCGCCGATAATCTGGCCAAGGAATATGCGCTGACGCGCGAAGAGGTTGATGCCTTCTCCATGCGCAGTCAGGAACGTTATGCCGCAGCCCAGACCGCCGGTTTCTTCGCTGGTGAAATCATCCCGGTCGCATCGAAGGGGGTGCTGGAGATGGGCGATTACACGCCGCGTAAATTCCGCCTCAACGGTCGCGAGGGGATCAGTGCCGACGAGCACCCGCGTCAGACCAGTATGGAGAAGTTGGCCAAGCTGCCCTGCGTCTTCAGCAAAGAGGGTCCGACGACCGCCGGGAGCGCATCGGGTATCGTCGATGGTGCGGCCGCCCTGCTGGTCGCCTCGGGTGACTATGTTCGGGCCCATGGCCTGACGCCGCTGGGTAAGATCCGTGGGTTTGCTGCCAGTGGGGTAAGGCCCGACATCATGGGGATCGGTCCGGTTCCGTCGATCCGTCTGCTGCTTGGACAGATGGGGCTGTCGATCAAGGATATCGACCGCTTTGAAATCAATGAGGCCTTCTCTGCCCAGTGCCTGGCCGTGGCCAGAGCCCTGGAGCTCGATCAGGAAAGACTGAATGTCAACGGTGGCGCCATCGCCATCGGCCACCCCCTGGGTGCGACCGGTGTACGCCTGGCGCTGACCTGTCTGAAGACCCTGCAACGGGACAACAAGCAATTGGGGATCGCCTCCGCCTGTATCGGTGGTGGGCAGGGGATCGCCATGGTTGTGGAGGCCTGCTGATGGCCGCCGTGGATCAGGAGACTCGGGAGCGGGTCATCGTGATCACTGGCGCCGGTCAGGGGATCGGTGCCGCCATTACCCGGCGCTTTGCCGAGCAGGGGGCACGCTTGGCGCTGGTTGATGTTAACGCCGAGCAATTGCGCCAACTGGCCGGGGACCTCGAAGGTTCCGGCTGCGAGATTTTGCCGATTACCGCTGATATTTCCGACAAGACGCAGGTTCAACAGCTGGTCGCACAGGTGCTGGAGAGGTTTGGCGGTATCGATGTGCTGGTCAATAATGCCGGTGTAATCCGTGACAACCTGATCAGCAACATCTCCGAGCAGGATTGGGATCAGGTGCTGGATGTCAATCTCAAGGGCGCCTTTCTCTGCTGTCAGGCGATCTTCCCGACCCTCAAGACACAGCGTTCGGGCAAGATCGTCAATATCGTCTCGCGCGCCTGGCTCGGCAGCATCGGTCAGGCCAACTACACCGCCAGCAAGGGAGGACTGGTCAGTCTGACCCGCTCCTTGGCGCTTGAATTCGCTCGCTTTCAGATCAACGTCAATGCCGTTGCGCCGGGTGCGATCGATTCGCCGATGACCCAGGGGATGCCACCCGAAGCCCGCGAGCGCCTGATCCGCATGCAGCCGACCGGCAAGATGGGCAAGGTCGAGGATATCGCGGCGGCGGTTGCCTTTTTGGCTTCAGCCGACGCTGAATTTATCACCGGTCAGGTGCTGCATGTCGACGGCGGCAAGAGCTGCGGGCTGCTGTCACTGTAATTAAACGGACAATTTTAACGCAGAGTCGCTGAGGCAGAGAGACGGAGAGAAAAACAGAGGACGTAGAGACAGGTAGATCGTTTTGGGTTATTAGTTAAAGCCTGATCTTTCGCTTTTCTCTGCGGCCTCTCCCTCTCCGCACCTCTCCGTTAAAATGCTTTTCTTGGTGTCTTGGTGGCAATTTTTACTGGATAGCTAAAAAAGGACAACGATGAACGCTTATCTGGTCGAAGCAAAACGCACCGCCATCGGCAGGGCTCATCCCGACAAGGGGCTGTTCCGTGAGGTCCGGGCCGATGAAATGCTCGCTGCCCTGATGCGCGGACTGCTTGCCGGGATGCCGATCGGCGAAGAGCTGACCCCGGCGATCGAGGATATCTACATCGGTTGCGTTGGTCAGCATCTGGAACAGGGCAAGAATATTGCCCGGCTCGCCGCTCTATTGGCCGGTCTGCCCGATTCGATTCCGGGGGTGACCATCAATCGCCTCTGTGCCTCCAGTCTGCAGGCCTTTAATTTTGCCGCCTCTACGATTGCTGCCGGCAACGCCGAGCTGTTGTTGGCCGGCGGTGTCGAGCATATGGGGCATGTGCCGATGGCGGCCGCGATCGATTACAACCCGCAGCTGTTTGAAGGCTACGAGTTCCCCTTCACCAACATGGGGCTGACCGCGGAAAAGGTCGCACAGGTCTACGGCATCAGCCGTGTCGAGCAGGATGATTTTGCGGTGGAGAGTCATCGCAAGGCAGTTGCGGCCCAGCAAGCCGGGCATTTTGCCCGGGAGATCATCCCGATCCCGGCCGGTGACAGCCTCGCCGAGCAGGATCAGTCACCGCGACCCGGGACCAACCGCGCCAGTCTGGCGGAACTTAAATCGATCTTCAAGGAGAACGGCACGGTAACGGCGGGGAACAGTTCGCCCTTAAATGATGGTGCCAGCCTGTGCATGCTCGCCTCCGAGGCCGCCTGTGAACGCTTTGCCCTGCAGCGCCGGGCGCGGGTTGTCGATTTTGCAGTTGTCGGTCTCGATCCCTGTCAGATGGGGATGGGGCCGGTTCCGGCCATCCGCAAGCTGCTGCAGAAAAATAATCTTGCGCTTGGCGATATCGATCTGTTCGAACTCAATGAAGCCTTTGCCAGTCAGGCCCTGGCCTGTATCAACGAACTCCAGTTGCCTTTGCAAAAGGTCAACCCTTGGGGTGGTGCCTCCTCTCTCGGCCACCCCCTGGGTTGTACTGGTACCCGTTTGATCACCACCCTGCTTAACGGTCTTGAGACCGGTGGTGGCAGGTACGGGATCGCTTCCTTGTGTATCGGTCATGGCCAGGGGATGGCGACCCTGATTGAACGGTTTTGAGCAGGATACTGCCGGACTATTTATGAAGCAGCTCTCTGAGATCGAGATTGAAGTGCGCTACGCTGAAACCGATCAGATGGGGATCGTCCATCATGCAAACTATCTGATCTGGTTCGAGCTGGCCCGGACGAGGTTTTGTGCCGAGGCAGGCAAGCCCTACCCGCAGATCGAGGCGCTGGGCTATTTCATGATCATCACTCAGGCCCAGCAGAACTACCGGCTGGCCGCCTGCTACGGGGATAGCGTGCGTGTCTGCTGCTGGCTCGACTGGGTCGCCAGCCGCAGCCTGCAGTTCGGTTATCGGGTCACGCGCGGCGAGCAGATTCTGACCACCGGTCATACCAGGCACCTGTGGGTCAAACGCGAATCGCGGCGCCCCGGCAGTATGCCAGCGAGCCTGCGTGAAACCTTTCTCAAGCTTGCGGATCAGACAACTTTCACGCGTCGCGAAAATAGCGATCCGAAATAGACCTAATAGGAGAAAATATTATGTCGATAACTGCTTATCGTTGGATGATGAATGGAGTGGATGAACCGTTGACCCGCCAGGAATTTCTTGCTCAGCCTAAAGCGAGTGAGGTGGTGGTCGAGGTTGCCGGATGCGGGGTTTGTCATA
>JAUXIR010000224.1 GCA_030620915.1 Geopsychrobacter sp.
GTCTGACGAAGTTCAGCGACTATTTACTTAGGTATTTCTCTGCTGCTGTCACTCTCCTGCTCTTGCTTCTTACGCCTATGTCCACCACAGCAACCACCATGCCTGATCATCATGAAGAACATCCCGCCAAGAAACAGATACCAGATGATGTCTGACCAGTTCGTAGCCATATGCACCTCTCTTCACTTGTCCAGTGTCCCGCGCAGCCGATCCTATACTTTAATTCAGGTCATTTTGCCCGCTGCCTGCGTTGCACCTCTTTGACTTAACGCAGGCTAGGCCTTCATCGGTACGCCTTGACAGCAACCAAAATATCTCAGAATTACGCGTCACGATTAACCGCACAGGACACAAAAAAATAAACCAACAGACGAGACATATCCACATTTACAGGAGGTTAGATGATGAACGACAAGAACCCCGTTTCGCGTGAAAATAAAGATGCTAAACTGGTTTTGCGACAGAATTACGCAACTCCAGCAGTTGATATCTATGAAGAGGATGGCGGGCTGACCCTGGTGGCGGATCTGCCGGGAGTGAATAGTGAACAGCTGCAGATCGATATTGACCAGGGAGTTCTCACGCTCGAGGCTGAGACCGACATCAAGCTGAGCGGCGAGCGTCTCTTCACCGAATTTTCCCCGTCCGGTTACTATCGGCAGTTCCGCTTGCCGGAAAACCTGGACCTGGACAAGGTTGATGCGCAGCTGGACAGCGGGGTGCTGACCCTGAAACTACCAAGGGTCGATCGAGTCATGCCGAAACGCATCGAAGTGAAAACGCTTCACTGAGATCCGAGCCGGTGAGGAGTGAGGCGTAATCGGTGAGGGGAAAAGAGAAACTTTTATTCTGAGTTGGGATTTTGCGCCTCACAGCTCGCCTGACTTTACACCTACCGGGAGTCATGGATGAAACTCGACAGATTGACGATAAAGAGCCAGGAGGCACTGCAGTCCGGGCAGCAACTGGCGGTAGAGTATGGCCATGCTGAAACGGCCATCGAGCATCTGCTGTTGGCCTTGCTCCAGCAGGATGGTCTGGTCCCACGACTGTTGCAATCTCTTCAGGTCGCTTCTGCTGATCTGCGTAATCTGCTCGAAAGGCATTTGTCGAATCAACCACGTATCTCCGGGCCCGGTGCAGCAGCTGGACAGGCCTACGCCAATCGCGGCTTGCAGCAGCTACTGATTCAGGCCGAAAAGGAAGCCACCGCCTTAAAAGACGAATATGTCAGTGTCGAACACCTGCTGCTCGCATTCGTGGCTGCCAGGAGTGATGCTCCGGCACAACGCTGGTTTCGGCAAAACAGGGTCGATCATGCTCGGGTACTCGAAGCGCTGACGACCATTCGCGGTCATCAGCGGGTCGACAGCCAGGATCCGGAAGCGACCTACGAAGCCTTGCAGAAGTATGGTCGTGATCTGGTCGAGGAGGTTAGGGCTGGCAACGTCGATCCGGTGATCGGGCGAGATGAAGAAATTCGTCGCACGATCCGTATCCTTTCACGCAAGACCAAGAATAACCCGGTGTTGATTGGTGAGCCCGGGGTCGGCAAGACCGCGATTGCCGAGGGTCTGGCTCAACGGATCGTCAGGGGTGATGTCCCCGAGGGGCTCAAAAACAAAACCATCTTCTCGCTCGATCTGGGCGCGCTGATCGCCGGAGCCAAGTTTCGTGGCGAGTTCGAAGAACGGCTCAAGGCGGTGCTTAAGGAGATTCAGCAAAGCGCAGGGCGGATATTGCTCTTTATCGATGAACTACACAACATTGTCGGCGCCGGGAAAATTGATGGCGCCATGGACGCCGGCAATATGCTCAAGCCGATGCTGGCGCGCGGTGAGCTGCATTGTATCGGTGCCACGACCCTCGATGAATACCGACAGTATATTGAGAAAGATGCCGCTCTTGAACGGCGCTTCCAACCGGTGCTGATCGAGCAGCCGACGGTCGACGACAGCATCAGTATTCTGCGCGGGCTAAAGGAGCGTTTCGAGCTGTTCCATGGGGTCAGAATCCAGGACAATGCACTGGTCGCCGCCGCTCAGTTGAGTGATCGTTACATCAGTGATCGATTTCTACCCGACAAGGCGATCGATCTGGTCGATGAGGCCTGCGCTACCATTCGCACCGAGATCGATTCGATGCCAGCTGAACTGGATGCCATTACCCGGCGGGTGCGCCAACTCGAAATTGAGGAGGCGGCCCTCAAGGGCGAAAGGGATTCTGCCAGTTGCGAACGCTTGACGGTCCTGCGCCGCGAGCTGGTCGATCTCAAGGAGCAGGAGACTCTACTCTCCACCCGTTGGCAGCAGGAAAAAAGTGGATTGCAGCAGATCCAACAGCTGCGTGAAGCGATCGAGCAGGCCCGTCGCGAACTCGAAGAGGCCGAGCGCAAATATGACCTGCAACGTGCCGCCGAACTCAAGCATGGCCGTTTGCCCGAACTTGAGCGCCAGTTGCAGCAACAGGAGGTGCGGCTCTCGTCAGAAGAACAAGCCAGCCGCTTACTCCGAGAAGAGGTGACCGCGGAGGAGATTGCCAGGATTGTCGCCCAATGGACCGGGATCCCGGTGACTCGTCTGGTAGAGAGTGAAAAGGCGAAACTCGGACAACTCGATCAGCTATTGCATCAGCGTGTCATCGGACAGGATGAGGCGGTACAGCGCGTGGCCGACGCAGTGATTCGCGCGCGCGCCGGGGTCAAGGATCCGCGGCGTCCGATCGGTTCTTTTCTGTTTCTCGGACCGACCGGGGTCGGCAAAACAGAGTTGGCTAAGGCGCTGGCTGAGGCACTGTTTGATAGCGAAGAGAATCTGATCCGGATCGATATGTCTGAGTACATGGAGAAACATGCAGTCAGCCGTTTGATCGGTGCCCCACCGGGTTATATCGGCTATGAAGAGGGAGGCCAGCTGACCGAAGCAGTGCGGCGCAAGCCGTACGCGGTGATCCTGTTTGACGAGGTTGAAAAGGCCCACCCCGAGGTGTTTAACCTGTTATTGCAGATTCTGGATGATGGTCGGGTGACCGATGCCAAGGGACGCACGGTAAGTTTCAAGCAGACTGTGATTATCATGACGTCAAATATCGGTTCGCAGCGTCTGCTCGAAGGAATTGATCCTGATGGCAGCCTGCAACCCGAAATCCACAAATTGATAGAAGGGGATCTGCACCAGTATTTCCGCCCCGAATTTCTTAATCGGATCGACGATACCCTGATTTTTCTGCCCTTGCGGCAGGAGCAAATTTTGCGGATCGTCGGCCTGCTGGTGGACCAGTTGCGTAAGCGACTGGATGAGCAAGGGCTGGTGCTTGATGTGACTGATCGTGCAAAACAGCTGATCGTTAAGTCCTCCTACGACCCGATATATGGTGCGCGGCCGATCAAGCGTTTCCTGCAGCGTGAGCTGGAAACGTTGATTGCCCGGCTCCTGATTGCCGATGATCTGCCTTCTGGTAGCCGGTTGCGTGTTGATGCGGTTGACAGTGAGTTGGAGGTTTCGGTTGTAGACTCTAAAAATTAAAACACAGATTTTTGCTTGATTTCCGTTGGCGGCAGCGTATAATGTGACCAAGGAGGTCATCAATGGGCCCCATCTTCCGACAGGAGGTTATCATGCGTATAGATATTCTATGCAAGCCTGACAGTCAGGGTCGTTGCGAAGGGACTCTTAGCAATGTGCGCGCGGCGCTCAGTAAGCTGGGGGTTGAAGCTGAAGTTCACCAGTTTCAGGACAATCGCAAACTGATAGATAACCGGATCTATGTGGTCCCGGCATTGCTGATTGATGATCAGGTCAGGATTGCCGGTCGGGTACCGGATGTCGAAGAAATTGTCGCTTTTCTAGCTGAGCGACCCCGTTATCTCAAGGAAGTTGCTGAAATGGCTTGAGGTAGATCTGCCAATATGATTTGTAAAAACGTTGAAGAGCCCCGCCTGATATCAGGTGGGGCTCTTCGCATTTTGGGCGCATGATAAGTTTTTAAGCGGTCTCTCA
>JAUXIR010000139.1 GCA_030620915.1 Geopsychrobacter sp.
ATTGATCCTGGCCGATGAGCCGACCGGTAGCCTCGATATCGCCACCAGTCGCGAAATCATGGATCTATTCAAGCAGCTGAACGAAGAGGGCCAGACGATCATCATGGTGACTCATAATGATGAAAACCGTCCATATTTCGACCGGACGGTCGTCTTGCGCGATGGCCTGATCGACTCTGACAGTGCCCGCATTCCGAAAGCAGTCCCGCAGGCCGGATAGGGGAGACAATGATTTTCCTGCTACTGATTAGTCTGGCCTTCCTGTTATTGATGATTCAGGATGAGCTCAACGGTTCGGTCGTTGAAGAACCGTTAACCGCATCTTGCCCAGGTTGCGTGAAAGAGATTTCACTCGACTGGATGGTCTGCCCGCACTGTCTGCAGCGCTTGCGAGAAAGCTGTCCTGCCTGTCAGAAACGCAAATTGATCAGTCACGGTTTTTGTCCATCCTGTGGATGTGGTGCTCAGGGGGTGATGGGGTGAAAAAGCGCTATCTGGTACTTCTGTTCCTTGCCTCTGTCGGGCTGGGTCTCTTCTTTTACAATTACTGGAGTTACTCCTGTGGCCGCTGTAACGCTGAATCTTTATGGGCGATCAGCTTTCCGGCCGGGATCCTGATCGCGACAAATCTGCTGGCGCTAGCCACGTTATTGCTTGTGAAACTACGCCAGCGGAGAAGCCTGGACCCACTTCTGTGCGGTTGCGGGTTGCGCCTTCAATCTGACTGGCAATTCTGCCCCGGCTGCGGACAGCTGCGCCTTCAACCTGTGTAGCAAAAATCCATAGCGAAACTTTGCATGCCTTTCGGATCCGATATGGCTATAATGGCCGAATCTGATTTTCGGGAGGTTTTTATGCGTCTGCTTATCGCCACTCTGCTTTTATTTAACCCCGCTTTAGCCCATACGGCCGATATCGTCGACCTTGGACAACTTCAGCTCGTGACCGAGCCTTTCAACGCACCGGCCTCGATCAGCGATCTTGGTCGGGATGTGCGTCGTGGGGTAGAGGCTCAGGTGCAACTTGAGCCTCAGCCGCTTCTCGATATCAGTGAACCGCTTGATGGGAATTTGCGGCATTTTCTGATTTCGGTTTTTTTTATTGAAACAAAGACTGGCCAGGAGTTGCTTGAAGGGCAGGTCGCGGCGCGAATATTTACCCCGGATAAGCGCATTGCGAAAACTGTTCGACTTGAACCCCGGGAGTTTCAGTGGTCCGGCGTGCTGGTCTTGCCGTCCGAAGGGGAGACGATGATCAAGATCGGTACTAAGCTGGCCGACGGGAAAAAACGGATCTATCGCTTCTTCTATAATCAACAACCGGTTGTGCAAATGCAGTAAGAGGCAATCCCGGCGGAGTAGATCAGGCCAGGCCTTCATCGGCACGTCTTGACAGCAACCAAAATGTCTCGGCATTACGCGTCAGGATTAACCGCATGGGCCACTAGGCAGATACTTCTTTAATAGTGGCCAACTGGGTAAGGTCGGCAGAATCCGGGCAATTTGTCCGATCATCTCATGAGGGTCACCTTCAACCTCAGGGATGACCGCCAGTAATTCTTCTATCGTCAGTGATGCCAGGTCATGCGGGGCAGACTTCTCCGCGATGCTGGGGAGAGTAGGCATTCGATTCAGAATATAGCCTGCGACCTCTATCTCCAGATAACGTGCCGCCAGCAGGGTGAGCAGGCTGTGGTTGATGGTGCCGAGTTGCGCATCGGCAACAACCAGCAGCGGCAGGCCAATATCCTTAGCTAGGTCAGAAATCAGAAATCCACCGGCAATCGGCACCATCAGACCACCGGCTCCCTCAATCAGGGTGAACTGATGTTGCTCAACCAATCTCTTGGAATTGAGAACGAGATCGCTGTAATCGACGGGTTTTTTTTCGAATCGCGAAGCCGTCGCCGGGGCTGCGGCGCTCTTGAAACGATAGGGGCAGGTTGATTCGAGGGAATCAGTGCTTGCTGCCGCCCAACGTAACAATTCGCCGTCGTCCCCAGCCTTGCTCAGATCTTCAACGCCGCTCTCGAGCGGCTTCATGACTCCGACATCGATACCAGATTTGCGCAGATGCATGGCCAGGGCGGCAGTGAAAATCGTTTTGCCAACAGCGGTACCGGTCCCTGTGATGAAAAGACCTTGTGGTTCAGCTGTGGCAGGCATTGATCGTCACCTCGGCGTCTGTGAGCATCTGGAGATCATCGGCACGAGCGCGGCCAGTGGTTGTCAGGTAATTGCCGACCATGGTCCCGCTGGCGCCCGCCATGAATATTGCCGACTGGAAATCACGCAGGTTCTTTTCACGGCCACCACAGACCGTAATCCGCTTGCCTGGCAGCAGATAACGATAAAGCGTGATAATACGCAGACAATCTATCGGCGTGAGCAGGGCATTGTTTTCAAGCGGGGTCCCGGCAATCGGATTGAGAAAATTCAGCGGCACGGAATCGACCTCCAGCTCCCTGAGTGTCAGGCCCATCTCGACGCGTTGCTCAAGGGATTCACCGAGGCCGAAGATTCCACCACAGCAGACCTGCATGCCGCTCTGTTTGGCCAATCGGACCGTGGCGACATCATCCTCATAGTCATGTGTCGTGCAGATTTCGGGAAAGAAAGAGCGGGCTGTTTCAAGGTTGTGATGATAGGTCACACAGCCTGCCTTGGCTAGGGCCGCGGCGGAGGTTTCATCGAGAATTCCAAGCGAGGCGGATGGTTCAATGGCGGTCTCACGCCCGATGCGGCCAATCGCCTCGGTTATGCGGTTGAATTCTTCCCCGGCACTGACACCGGTGCCACTGGTGACAATACCGTAACAGTGGTTCCCCTCTTTTTCGGCCTGCACCGCACCCTGAACCATCTCATCACAGGACTTCAGATCATAGATCGGAGTTTCGGTTTGATGATGTGAGGATTGCGCACAAAAAGAACAGTTCTCGGCACAGCGGCCGGACTTTGCATTGATAATCGAGCAAAGATCGATGCGATTGCCAAGGGTCTGTTCCTTGATGCTATGAGCTCCCGCCATGAATTGGGTATATTCGCTACCCTGGGCGTTGAGGATTTTCAACCCCTCGGCGGCGGTTATCGAACCACCCTCCAGGACCTTTTCGGTCATTTCAATAATAGTTTTATACATTTTTTGTCTCCTTTTTTTCGGCAGGGTACAAGTTCATGCTGCCGTCTGTCAACCATCAGAGGGCTGGCGGGTTGACAGACGACTACCATTTCTGTATCACAAATCTCATATAGGGTTGACAAGCTGACAGTCAAATGTTAGAACACTTTTTTAAATTCAACTTGGCAGGGACGATATGGTTAAAAAACTAATTGGAAAAAAGCTGAAGAGTTCAAGGCTTAGAAGAGATAAAACGATACAGCAACTTGCGGAAAATTCGCGGGTATCGTCGAACATGATCTCGCGAATCGAACGAGGGTTAACAACGCCCTCAGTCGAGATATTGATGAAATTGGCCGATGCGCTTGGCGTCAGCCTCAGCTATTTCGTTGAGGAGGCCGAGAAGGGTAGCACTGTTGTCTTTACCCCGGCGGGGAAGGGCGATCCGATCTTCTTCTTCGAAGATAAGCATCAAATTTTCAGCTTGACCCAGGGGTTGCGTGATCCAGGCTTCTCGGTCTTCATCGATGTGCTGGAGCCCTCCTGTGACAGCGGTGAGGGGGGGATGGTTCATACGGGCGAAGAGTTCGCTATGGTGATGGAAGGCTCACTCGATTTCACGATTGATGATGAAAAATTCCATCTTGAAGCCGGTGATTCGATTGCGTTTAAGGCTTCATTGCCGCACCGTTGGCAAAATGATAGCGGGGTGCAGGTCAAGATTCTCTGGATTGTCTCACCGCCACCCAATGTTTAGTCACCGCGCCTAAATTAACCGGCCACAACTGATTTGGAGGATGCCGGATGCAGATCAAGAAAATACTCGGGAAAAAACTCAAGGAAATCCGCCTGAAGCGTGACATGACAATTCAGGTTTTAGCCGAAAGATCACATGTTTCTTCAAATATGATTTCGCGGATTGAACGTGGTCTGACAATCCCATCTGTCGATATTCTGATGCGCCTGGCGATCGTTTTCGACAAAAGCATCAACTATTTTGTCGAAGATGTTTCCACTTCGCATGAAATCGTCGTGACCCGGCCGGGCGAGCGCGACAAAACGGTCTATGATGATGCCCAGCATACGATGCAGACGGAATCATTTACCTCCGGTTTGCGTGACCCACAGTTCATGTCTTTCTTTTGTACGATCAAGCCCGGTGGCAGCAGTGGTGAACAAAACATGTATCACCCGGGAGATGAGCTTATCTATCTGCTTGAGGGCAAACTGCGTGTCGAAATTGTCAACGAAGTTCACCATCTCGAGGCTGGCGACAGTATAAGCTTCAAGTCACATCTCCCCCATAGATGGTTCAATGTCGGCAATGGAGAGGCCAAGGTCATCTGGACCCTTTCACCCTTTACTATCATTTAGCCCTGATGCAACTTGCTGAAATCCATAAGGTCTTCTTGACAGGTTGGAAATATCGGCTATATTGTTCAAGACAATATTAACCTGATAAAGATTCTCTCCCCCCAGGAGGCTCTATGAACAAGTCAGAACTGGTGGAAGCTCTTTCCGTTCGTGAAAATCTGACCTATAAGAAAGCTGAACAGATTGTTAATCTTGTTTTTGATTCCATGGCAGAGGCCTTGATCGAAAATGACCGGATTGAGATCCGTGGTTTCGGCAGTTTTATGGTCAAGGATTACAAGGCCTATATGGGTCGTAATCCAAAAACAGGCGAAGTCATAGAGGTCAAGCCCAAGAAATTACCATTCTTCAAGGTTGGTAAGGAGTTGCGCGAGCGGGTCAATGGCAAGAATTGACAAAGCCGTTAAATTTTATTAAATAAATAAGCCTGATTGTTTACAACAATCAGGCTTATTTTTCGGCCAAAACCCGTTCCTGTTCTGTCAATAAGCGTAATCTGTCCTTCTTCATCATGGCTATACGTAGATTGATTAAGGCTGTCAGCTGTGGGGTCATGGGTTGCGCTGATAGCACCGCCAGGGCAACTATCATTGGCACATAAATTGATAAGCACAGTAGTATATTGAATTGTGAAATCATTAGAGCAGCCATGCTATCCAATGCTTACTTCGATTTAATGACCAGCTATCTTTATTGCCATTTCCGGTGGCATCGCTTCTTGAGGGTCGCATGAAAAAGACATCTATCCCTTTCTTTCTGCTGCTGACTATCCTGTTCCCCGGGATGGTGTTAGCGACCCCTTCACAATATGGCATTACAGGTCTTATTACCGTACCAACTGCTGACACCCTTGATTCGGGGAACCTCGCAGTAGGGCTCTGGCTCAATACCTCGGCAGCGAATAGTGAAAGTTTCACCCTGGTTCCTGTCAGCCTCACCATGGGCCTCGGTACCTTCATCGAGGCATATGGATCTTTTCCGAGCCTTCTATTCAAGAACGATGAATTTGCCAGTGGCAGGGGATA
>JAUXIR010000176.1 GCA_030620915.1 Geopsychrobacter sp.
AGGAGGCTTTTCCCCTGCCAGCCGAGACCGGCAGCATTGGCCACTGCCTTGGCCGAAAGATTCGAGCTGAAGCGTTCCATATCCAGCGGCAAGGATGCCGGTATCGGGAGAGCAGCATAGCCTTCCCCCTCCAGATGGGAGCTCAGCTTTAGCGCAATCTGATCGAGCAGCAGGTTGGCATTGTTATAGACCTGAGCGTAGAGCGGGGTCGGGGCGTCTTCTATCTGCTCGAAGACCGCTGCCGGCAACCTCACACCAATAGACAGTGCGTACTGAAATCCCTCGAGCAAATCTGCAGGAACAGTTTCAACCTCACGAAGAAGATTCAGATCAGCGATACCCACCAAGTCGGCTCCCAGGGAGCTGGCAGTGGCTTTTATCGTTTTACTGGTCTCTTCTTGAATCATGATCCTGAATTACTCCCTTGGATTAATAATCCACCCGGTTGATGCTGCTCTTTATGCAAACTGCTTTAGCGTATCCCTGGCGATAATCAGCCGCTGAATCTCACTGGTCCCCTCATAAATCGAGGTGATACGGGCATCTCGACAGTAACGCTCTACCGGAAAATCCCTTGTGTAGCCGTAGCCGCCCATGATCTGCATCGACTCATAACAGGACCGGTTTGCGGCCTCAGTGGCATACAGCTTGGCCATAGAAGCCTCCTTGCCGAAAGACCTGCCCTGCTCCTTCTTGAAGGCAGCGTTCATTAACAACAATTGGGCCGCCTGGAGCTCGGTGTACGCGTCAGCAATTTTCCATTGGATGGCCTGAAAGTTAGAGATCTTCTGGCCGAACTGGGTTCTTTCCAGAGAATATTTCGTCGCAAAATCCATGGCGGCAAGGCCGATGCCGAGCCCGATAGAACCGACTCCGATCCTGCCACCGGCAAGTTCGCCCACCGCAATACGAAAGCCATCATTAAGCTTCCCCATAAGGGCATCCTTGGGAATGCGGCAATTGTCGAATATCAACTCGTTGGTCGAGGAGGCATGTTGCCCCATCTTCTCTTCATCTTTTCCAACCGTTAATCCCGGGGTGCCGTTCTCTACCAGAAAACAGCTGATGCCTTTGCCTTTCCGCACTGCAGTATCGGTCACCGCCCAAACGACGAACACGCCTGCATAGGGAGCACTGGTGATGAATATCTTGGATCCATTAAGGACCCATTCGTCTCCATCCAGTACCGCGGTAGTTTTCATCCCGGCAGGATCGGAGCCGGCACCGGTCTCGGTCAGGCCGAAACCACCAGCCAGATATTCTCCGGAGCCGATCTTGGGGATATATTTTTGCTTCTGCTCCTCCGAACCTATCGCCTGAATAACCTCACAAACCATATTGTTAACGGATACCGTAACCGCAGTTGAGGCACAGGCTCGAGCGATCTCGATCAGAGCCACGCTAAAGGCGACGACGCCAGCCTCAGAGCCGCCGTACTCCTCCTTGATGTTCAGGCCCATGAAGCCAAGCTCTGCGAGCTTTCTCAGGTTGTCATAAAAAACCTGACGATCTCCGCCCTGGTCAAGGTCTGCTGCCACCGGCTCTAACTCGGCCGTTGCAAAATCCCTTGCAGTGTCCTGAATCATCTTCTGCTCTTCGGTTAAATCGAGGTACATTCCGTAAAGCTCCTTTTTCCAGAGAAAAACCCGTCTCTCTAAGTAAAACCTTATTTTGATATGTAGAATCTGTAGCTGCAGACTCGCAGCACCTGGCCGCCAAGCCACTAGCCATGCCTACCCTAACAACAATATAAAGCCGTTTTATATCCGGCGCAGGATTGAATATATAGAGGTATCTGCCATCAGCCAATCAGGCCTAATCCTTTAGCTGTGTAGGCAAACTTCTGCTGGCCCATAGGTTAATAACCTACATTCAGGACAGGACGCCGGCATTGGATCGAGAAGGGTTTCCGAGGTATTTCAGAGAGGGAGAGCCGCTATTTATCGGCTATAGACGGTTCAATATATCAATAGGGGGCAGGCCTGGGGCAGCCGGAACCGAGGGGAGAGCTGACACCCTCGGCAAAAATCCTGTAAGTAACCTACAGACCGCTCAGTAAAACAGGAATCGTCGACCTGTCAGTAAAACAGTGGATTAGTCGTCAACGCTTTGGGGCTGTCCGAGAGGACAGCAGCATGCTGTGCTGTGGTTGCGAATTAATTAAAAGGGAATAAGTAGGCCCTAAACGGGTTCAGCTGTCCGATTGGCTCGGCGTATGGCGCTGTTCAACCCACTGTACCGCCCGCTGGGAGAGTTCTGATGAGTTGCGGATATTCAGCTTTTCCTTGATCCGCTCGCGATAGGTACCGATGGTTTTGGCGCTGAGTTTAAGTTGTTCGGAAATCTCCCTGGTGGTCAACCCGCGGCCGATCATCTCGAACACCTCTATCTCACGGTTGGTTAAACATTCCAGCGGTAGCGCGCTTTTGCTGGTGCCTCCAACCATTTTTACAAGAATTTCGCTGGTCATCTTGTCGCTCAGGAATACTTTTCCAGCCCGCACACTGTTGATTGCATCGACAATCAGATCAACCGCTTCATGTTTCATGATGTAACCACGTGCCCCGACCTGCAGGGCCCGCTCTGCATAGATCGATTCCTCATGCATCGATAACACGATTGTCGGCAATGCGGGGTATTCATCCTTGAGTTGTTTGGTCAATTCCAGGCCACTGCGCCCGACCAGAGAGATATCAATGATAACCATATCCGGCAGGTTGCTGGTGATCATATTCCAGGCTGAACCGATATTGTCCGATTCACCGCAGACATGAAATGTGCCCTCCTGTTCGATCAGATCTCGCAGGCCGCGCCTGAAGATAGGATGGTCCTCAACCAGAAAGATTCTATATTTATTATTGTTAGCCATGTCTCTTTCAGGCATTTAAGGCATCCCCTTTTTCTATGTATTTGTTGGGCAGGTACAGGCGCACTGTAGTCCCCGATTCAGGTAAACTTTCAACTTCAAGATCCGCTTTGATCATTCGGGCACGAAATGCCATGATTTGCTTGCCCATTCCACTCGATGCCTCAGAATCGCTCAGCCCGATGCCATCATCGGTGATCTCGACAATGAGGGCATCGTCATCCTGAGATAGGGTCACGGTAACCATATTCGGACTGGCGTGTTTGACGGCATTATAGACGGCTTCCTGGGTAATGCGGTAGATATGAACGGCAGTCGCCCGGTCAATCGGGCCACAATCGGTACCAAATATCTGGCATTCAACGGGGTAAAAGGTCATTACGGTGTCGATCAATTCCTTGAGTGCAAAACCGAGCCCTTCGTCAACCCTGTGGATTGGGCAGAACCCCCTGGCCAGTGCACGGGTTTTTTGAGTCGCATCAGCGAGCAGGCCACGGATGGTCTCTGCCTGATCAGCGGCCGGCGAGGAGTCTTCCCTCAACCTTTTCGCCAGCGTCTGACACATGATCTCAACGCCAATCAGATGTGGAGCCAGATCGTCATGCAGATCCTGGCCGGCAGTGAGCCGCTCCCTGTCGTCTGCTTCGATCATCTGCCGTTCAAGTTTTTCACGCTCACGAATAGCCAGCCCGAGGCGCTCCATAAATTGATTGAAAAATGATGAGACCTGACCGATCTCATCGCGGCTCTGATAGTCCATCCGTACGGAGTAGTCTCCGGTCGCCCCGCGTGCGAGGTGTTTGATTAAAAGCGCCATGGGGTCGGTTATGGTGGTGCTGATCTGCATGGCTATCAATATGCCACCGCCGAGGATAAGGATTCCGACCAACAATCCGATGTTGCGAATGGTCTTCAGTGGACGGTAGAGATCGTCGATATAAGCCGATGATGCCACGACCCAACCCATTTCGGGGATGCGGTTGAAGACGACAATTTTCTTGCGTGGTTTCAATTCAGTGGGATTCTGCCATTGATAATAAACTTCCCCCTTGTCTTGAGTCAGCATCGTGGCAAAAAGCCCTTCAGGCGTCTCGACCCCCTGCGCATACACATTTTTACCCTGATAGGTCGGGTGGGCAATCAGGGTGCCGGTCAGATCGAGCACATAGGAATATCCGCTTTTCATGAATTCCAGTGAGCCGATACTCTCTCTGAAGTCGTCAATATTGACAATATGATCAAATTCATCTCGATAGGCGGAGACGGAGATAATCCAGTCCCAGGGCTCAAAGTAAGTCATCCAGACCGCCTTTGGCCGGGGCTTTAAATCATCGGGGTTCCTCCAGGCGTACTCTTGATAACCGTTTTTACGTTTCACCTGATCGTCAACAAACGAGGTTCCGCTCAGGTCCTGACCGACAACTGCCGCGACAGGATGCACTGCGACGACCCCATTGCTATTGAGACAGTAGATATAGCCGTTGTCGGCAATCCGTTGGCTCAAGAGAACCTTGGTCGCGCGTGTCTTTGCCTCCTCCTCGGTCAAGCGGCCGTCGAGGTACTCCTGGTAATACATTTTGACAATATCGGCGTTCTTTTCGGCGATGTTACGCATGGAGTTTTTGATAGAGAGCTGCGCCGAAAGCTTAATCATGTTGAGGATCGACTCTGTCGAGTTGTTCAATTCACGACGGATCTGCACCTCGAGGGTGTCGCGCATCAACGAATTAGAAAATAGACCGGCGAGGATGGCCAGGGGGGTGAACAATAGAGTACAGGCAATCACCAGCTTATAGCGGATCGGCAGATTGTTCAGTATTTTCAGCTTCACACGAATCCTTCCCGGTGTCGAGAATCTATCC
>JAUXIR010000314.1 GCA_030620915.1 Geopsychrobacter sp.
CCTTAAGGAATATGAATCCAAGGTCTTGGGTGCCGAAGAGCGGCTGGTCGAGATTGAATACGAGCTTTTTCAGCAGATTCGTAAGTCGACGGCTGAGCAGGGCGCACAAATCCAGCAAACAGCAGATGCCCTGGCACAGCTTGATGCCCTGCTGTCGCTGACCGATCTGGCTCATGACCGTCAGTATGTGCGGCCACAGATCGATGATTCAGACCTGCTGGTGATCGAGGGTGGGCGGCATCCGGTCGTTGAACAGATGAGCCTGCAGGAACCCTTTGTGCCCAACGATGTCTGTCTCGACTTGCAGGAGAACCAGTTGCTGATTATCACCGGCCCGAACATGGCCGGGAAATCGACTTTCATGCGTCAGGTCGCCTTGATCACCCTGATGGCACAGATGGGCAGTTTCGTCCCCGCGGAGAAGGCGCGAGTCGGCGTGGTTGACCGCATCTTTACTCGTGTTGGAGCCAGTGATAATCTGGCTAAGGGTGAGTCGACCTTTATGGTCGAGATGAACGAGACCGCGAATATTTTACGTCATGCCACCAGTCAGAGTCTGATTATCCTCGATGAGATCGGACGTGGGACTTCGACCTTCGATGGAGTCAGTATTGCCTGGTCGGTGGCTGAATATCTGCACGACAATAAGGAAGTTGCGGCGAAAACGCTTTTTGCGACCCACTATCATGAGCTGACCGATCTCTGCCTGACGCGCAACCGGATCAAAAACTACAACATTGCGGTTAAGGAGTGGAATGATCAGATTATCTTTCTGCGCAAGATTGTTGCCGGCGGCGCCAGTCGCTCTTACGGAATTCAGGTTGGTCGTCTGGCGGGGCTGCCACAAGCGGTGATCGAACGGGCCAAGGAGATTCTGCATAACCTTGAAGCTGGTGAATTTACCAGCGGTCAGCAACCGCGGATCGGCCGCGGCAAGGGGCAGCCCGCAGCACAGGCTGATGCCCAGTTAGCGCTTTTTTCAACTGTCGATGACCCTGTAAGGGAGCGACTCAACACTCTTGATATCAGTAGAACCACCCCACTGGAAGCCTTGGGTCTGCTGGATGAATTGAAGAAACTGCTTTGATAATCATGCGAAATAAAGTTTTTCTATTAGCGGTCCTGCTGCTTTTCAGTGCAACCACTCTGTGTATTGCGGCTGCGGCTCAGGATTATCAGGAGATCCGTGCGGACTATATTTCACTCATTGGTTCAGCGCAGGCTCAGCGGCAGCGCCACAACTGGCTTAAGGTGATTGCCGGACTTGAAGCCTTCGTCGCTTCACCAAGGGCCGGCTCGCGAGAAGATGACGCCATGTTTCTGCTCGGACGGACCTGGCACGGCCTGTCTCGTGCTTCTGGCAGTCGTGATGATGCGCGTAAGGCGATCACCAGTTATGAAAGCCTGGCGAACAGGTTTCCAGACAGCAACCTTTCTGACGATGGCCTGTTTTATGCGGCCGAAATCGCAACTGAAACCTTTTCGAGTCAAACCGACGCGTATAATTATTATCTTCAAATTACGACTGTTTTGCCGCCCGGTGACATGCTGGAGGATGCTCAGTCCCGTCTCAAACGTTTGGCGACTGTCACGCCAAATCTACCGACTTCCACCAAGCCAACGTCTAAACCACCTGCGAGTACGAAGTCTAGCCTGTCAGCCATCCGTGTCTGGAGCAGCCCGGAATATACCCGTGTGGTGCTGGATTTGAGTCGTCGTGTTCAATATGAATCTCATCAGCTTAGGGGTGAAAACCCGCGTATCTATGTTGATCTCAAGGGAGCAGGGATCGCCAGCGAGATCGCGGAAAAACAGCAGGTCAAAGACGGGATTGTTTCACGAATTCGGAGTAGTCAGCTTGATCCGTCTCGGGTGCGAGTGGTCCTCGATCTGACCCGTGAGGGCGATTATCAGGTCTTTGCACTTGAAAATCCCGATCGCGTTGTCATTGATGTGCGTAAGCCCGCAGGTTCGGGGCGTCAGCAGACTGAAATCAGAGCTCTGCCCGGTTCCGGAAATGATTCAATTGCCGGGATTCTGGATGCGGTGCCGGACAATTCACCGCCGACGCTGCATGTCCCACAGCACAACAAGAGCGCGGGTCTCAACCTGATAGTGGTTGATGCCGGCCATGGCGGTAAGGATCCCGGTGCGATCGGCCGTAACAAGACTCGCGAAAAGGATGTGGCCTTGCAGATGGCCAAGAAACTTGCGACTGCATTGCGGAAGGGGTTGGGCTGCAAGGTATTGCTGACCCGCAGCGATGATCGCTATCTGAAGCTGCAGTCACGGACCGCCTACGCCAACAAGGTTGGTGCTGACCTGTTTATTTCATTGCATGCCAACGCCAGTACCAACCGTAATGCCTATGGCCTGGAAACCTATTATTTGAATCTTTCGAAGAATAATCAGGCTGCCGCTGTTGCTGCACGCGAGAATGGTACTTCACTTGAGGAGGTCGGCAATCTTGAGGCGATCCTTTTCGACCTGATGGCAAATGCCAAAATAAACGAATCGAGTCGGCTTGCGGCAGAGATTCAACAGTCTCTGGTCGAGAATCTGTCGCCTCAGTTTTCACGTATCAAAAATTTAGGGGTTCGGCAGGGCCCCTTTCATGTCCTGCTCGGGGCGACCATGCCATCGGTTCTGGTTGAAACCGCTTTCATCAGTAACGGTCGCGAGGAGAAGCGCTTGAAGAGTAGCGACTATCAGAAAAAAGTCGCACAGGCGATTGTGCAGGGCGTCAAAGACTATAGTGCCACACTGAAACAGGTGGCACGACGATGAGTGAGCCCTTCCGACTCGATGTGAGCGGTTTCGATCCTCTCAACCTGGTTGAAACGATCGGAAGCTTTGAGGATGCGCGTCCGCAATTGCTGGAGGTTAGTCGTTGCTTTTTAGCTCAGCAAACCGAAAATATCCTGCAGTTTCATCGCCGGGGTGCCAGTGGTGGTGACATTACCCAGGCCTTAACCCAGCTTTTTGACCATCTCAATCAGCAACTCTTTTGCGCCGCAACCTGGCAACTGGATGAATTGTCCGTAGCACACTGTTCGTTGCTTGCGCTGGGCGGTTATGGCCGTTGCGAGATGAATCCTCGC
>JAUXIR010000085.1 GCA_030620915.1 Geopsychrobacter sp.
AGGCTTGCGCGCAACAACTGCTGCAACACCCCCATCAACACCTTGCGCTGAGCGCGCTTGATTCCGGGAGTCTTTTTTAATATCGATTCACTACTGGCAAGGGCCTCGGATACCCCCATGACAAGCGGTAATTCCGCATAGACATTCTCAGCCTGACTGACCAGGTCACGAACCACGACCCCCTTAGCCTGATCGGCACTGAACAATTTCAGGTTGGCGACCAGTGGGCGATCAAATACCTCTTGTTGCAGCTTGATCGAGAGTGCAGTGGCATCAAGCTCTGCGGTCAGGGTCTTGAGAACCCGGTAATCCTCTTCACTCAATGAAAAAGCAAATGCAGCTTCAACTGAAGTTCGCAACAGGTCAACCTCTGAGCCCCCTGGCGCGGACAGAGCTTCACCCTTTTCAACAGCAGGCCGACTGGCCGCCTGGGTCAACGCCAGCAGACCGCGTTTAAAGCGGCCAATTGCATTACGACTGGCATCTGAATCGAAATCGTAGAAGGGCAAAACAGCCTGACGTGCTTCTTCCCGCTTGGTCTGGGTCAGGGGCATATCTTCGATCAGCAGATCACGTGGCGACTTGATATCACGCGAGGCGATTTCACCCGGAACATGGTATGCGGGGACAAAGCCCCCCTTGGGGATTATCACCAGGGTCAGGAGTATCGCCACGCCAATCAATAGAACGATGGCCACCTGGCGCTGGTTCTGGTACCAGCTGCAAGCGGGCTCTGCACTGGCAAAGGACTTCTTTTCGCCCTTCTTGTCGGCTTTCTTATCTTGCCGCTTCTCACGCGCTTCGAATTGATCTTTTTTTGCCATTTATTTACTATTCCGCTCCCTCGCCAACTCAACAACCATTCTTCCCGCGCCCTGAGCGCAACACCCGTTTATCTGCCACCTGGTAGGCCTGGACTATCGACTGGACAATCGGATGCCGCACGACATCGACATCACTGAAGTAATTGAAACAGATCCCTTCGACCCCGGATAACACCTCGATTGCATGCAACAGACCCGACTGACGGCTGTCGGGCAGATCCACCTGGGTCACATCTCCGGTAATGACAGCCCGACTACCAAAGCCCAAGCGCGTCAGGAACATCTTCATCTGTTCGTAGGTGGTGTTCTGGGCTTCATCGAGGATGACAAAGGCATCGTTGAGGGTCCGACCGCGCATGAAAGCCAGAGGTGCAACCTCAATCACCCCATTGGCCACCAGCTCTTTGCCTTGCTCCGGCTCAAGCATATCAAACAGGGCATCGTAGAGCGGGCGCAGATAAGGATTAATCTTTTCAGCCAGGTCGCCGGGCAGAAAGCCGAGTTTTTCCCCTGCTTCAACCGCCGGGCGTACCAGAATGATACGGCTGACCTCCTTGCGCATCAAAGCTGCGACGGCCATCGCCATCGCCAGGTAAGTCTTGCCGGTGCCGGCCGGGCCGACACCGAACACCACGTGATGCTCGCGCATTGCATCGATATAGTATGTTTGCGCCAGGCTCTTGGGCCCGATCATCTTCTTACGGGCGGAGATAAAGACCGTATCGAGGAAGATATCACGCAGATTGGCAGAAGAGTCCTGACAGAGGATCCGCACTGCGTAATCGACATCGGGCGGATAGAGCGGCATTCCGGCCTTGAGCAGCTGCTCCAGCTCTTCGAACACACGACGACCGACCTCGGCCTGAGCCTCATCACCGGAAAAGTGAAGATCGAGGCCATTACTACCGATCCGGATACCCAGTGCACGCTCGACCAGCTTGAGATGCCGGTTCTGGCGCCCGTAAAGTTGCCCGACCAGATCGGCGTCCGATACGCTAAACTTCTGAGGATGGCTCATGTCAAGGTTAAACCTGAGGAAGAATATCTGTTCACGGGTACAATCTAGCACCAAAACTGAGCACTTGGCAATATTTGAAGCCGGGTGCACCGGCCAGTATTTTATGCTAGATTCACTTAGTGAATTCTTTTTTCACTGCCTGTCTATCCGCAAATTACCGGAGGGGTTTAGTGGAACACGGCACCCTGCAGAACCTTCCTGATCTCGACACCCGGATGTTGTCTAACTTCATCTATGAGATAAATATTGCCCGACGTCACATGTCGACCTACCCGGCCGGGCATCCGATGATCGTCATGTCGACCGACAAAGTCCTCAATCTGCTCGATCAGCTCTTCGAATTTCGCCCGGAAATAGGCTTAGGTGTTGCTCGCGATGCCCTGATGTTTGAAGGGGAATGGCTCGATCGGAAGAATCCGGTCTACCGGGATTTTGCTGCGTTCCTGTTTAAGCGTGGCATTGCGGCCATCCATTTCATGCGTCATGCCGATCGTGATGAGCTTATCCGCCTCAACCAGTTGCTCCGTGCCGAACGAGCTGAGGTTCAGGAACGTGGCGGCTACCCGGCCTTGCTCGAATCCCAGGGAATCGCTCATGTCAAAATCGTCCCGGTCGACTACCGCAGTTTTACAACCGTTGAGGAGGAACGGATCGGCAGCGGTGACTATGATGAAGAGCGCGAGCCTCTATGGGAAAACTTTCTCTACGGCATGATGGAGGGGGTCATCGACCCGCAAGGGAGCAGCCTTCACATGCCGACCGATTTTGATCCGCGACTGGTCGCAGGCATTCTCAACCGTAAATCAGAAGGCCAGGGAATGACCGGCAAGGAGAATTATGATGCGGTCATTACCTCTTTTATCAGCCACATCGACACAGCCGGTAGCGGCTTACGCGGTGCTGCGGGATATAAAGGGCCCGGCAACGAAGAGTTGGGTGAACTCATCAACGAATTGAACCCTGAACTGCGACGACAGTTTCTTAACAGCACCTTTCGGACCCTCGATACCCAGAAAAGCAAAGCCGAGGCGGTACTCGGAGCCTTCCCGGAAGAGTTGATTATTGACAGCCTCAATCAGGTCAACCATCAAAAAATGCAGGTTTCCAGCAATATTCTCAACCTGCTCGGCAAGCTGTCAAGGCATCAGGAAGGCGGGCCCGCTCGCTCGAACATCCAGGGGAAAAGCAGCCTGGATAAACTCGAGGCCGGCAAGCGGATGCGTTTGATCTTTCGCGAAGAGGATACGGAAAAATTCATTCCCGAGGCCTATCAGAATGCATTGAACACCATCGTCTCAACCGACCAGATCAGCCTGCTCAAAAATGATGAGATGGAGGCCCTGCGTACAGTCCTCGACAACCAATCGGTTGAACGTCAGACCAGCGCCATCGCCTTTGAAATCATGACGGCCGGGGCCGAATCTGAGCTGGAAAGCACCCTGCAACGCAATCTGGTCGATCTGGCGCGCTTTTTCCTTGAGACCGGTGACTTCATCGCACTCGCAGATCTTCATCAGCGTTGGGTTGATTATCTTAATCGCGATGAAATTGCCACCTTCTTCCTCGCCGAGGAGGTCCTGGAAACCCTCCATTCTCGTGAATTTGTTGCCGAAACCCTCGATGCCCTGGACCGTTTCGGCAGTGACAAACAGGAAGAGGTCCGAAATTATATCCTGGCCGTCGGCACCCCCTTTGCCGATGAATTGATTCGTCGCCTCGCTGAAAGCGAGAGCATGACTGTGCGTCGTTACTATATGGATTGCCTCAGGGATATGGGGCCGAATGCTCACGAAGCGATCCTTGCTCACCTGCAGGATGAACGCTGGTACCTGGTGCGTAACCTCATCATTATCCTTGCCCGACAGCAGGACCCGGCATTAATCAAAAAACTCTATCCGTTGATCGACCACCCCCACCCGCGCGTTCATCAGGAGATCCTTAAGCTGCTGTTTGCCTACAACCGCCCGCGGGCGGAGCGACTGCTGCTGGATGAACTCCAGACTCCAGATATTCCGACCCAGCTCTATGCCGTTCAAATCGCCGATCAGAGCAAGGACAAGGCGACACAACGCCAATTACTGCTGATTCTGCGTGATACCGCCTTAAATGACGAACTGCTCGGATTGAAGATTCAGATCCTGAAGACCCTGGCCAAAATCGGCGATGCGGGGGTAGTGTCGTTCTTGGAGGGGCTGATAAACTCAGGGAACCTGCTCCATCCCAGGTCTTTTCACCGTCTGAAAATCGAGGCGATCAAATCCCTCGGTCTTTATCCGGCTAAAGCCGCCGCGCCCTTACTCGAAAAACTCGCCAGAAACAAAAACAGCGAAATCACCTCCATCGCCAGGGAACAACTGCGCCTCCTGCGCCGGAGAACGCAATGACCCCGCGGCTGGAGAATGTCCATGCCTTCGTCAGGCGCCTGACCACGGCGGCGGCGAACGCCGCCCTCTACAGCCTTGGTCATCGTCAGGTTTCTCATCTTTGCAACCTGGCTCAGGTCCACCTGCAGCGTGCTCAAGACGAGGATGGCGAACTCGCCCTGATGCTGGTCGATGATCAGCTAATCTTCGATAACCTGCCCTTGGAGAACAACCTGTCGATTGAGCAGATGATCCAAGGACTCAAGCGGCGGGGAGTCGGAACGCTTAAACTCTTGGCCGGTATTGAAGTTGACGAGATCCGCGATCTGGTGGCCGTATTGGCACGCGGTGCACAAAGTTCCGCTGAAGCGGTTTCCAGTCCGCATATCCGCTACGGTAAGATCGAAATTCGTTATGCCGAGGGCGCCAGCGATAGAGGCGACACCACGGCCAGTCAAATATTCGACCAGTTTCCGACCCTGGCCGAAATCCAGCAAGATGAACTGTCGGAGTTCATCGACCTCTACCGCGCGACGCGCAGAAGTCAGCGTCTCAACGTCGTCGGGATATCCGACATCGTCTCCAGTTTCGTCGATGCATTCAGTAGCAACGCGGACCCGCTGCTCGCCCTTGCCCCCCTGCGTGGCCTCGATGAATACACCTATACCCATTCAACCAACGTCTGCATTCTCAACCTCGCCCAGGCGCGCTTGCTCGGTATTGAGGGCCAGGTACTGCACGAAATCGGCGTTGCGGCCATGCTGCACGATGTCGGTAAACTCTTTGTCCCCGTTGAAATCCTGCAGAAACCTGGTCAATTGGATGATCAGGAGTGGGCGATCATGCAGGATCATCCCCGCAAAGGGGCCGAATACCTGTTTGGTACCCCCGGAGTGCCGCGCCTGGCTGTGGTTACGGCCTATGAACATCACATGCGCTACGATGGGTCCGGCTATCCCAAGGTGACCCGTCCCTGGCTGCAACACCTGGTCAGTCAGATGACGACGATCTCCGACTTTTTCGATGCCTTACGCACCCATCGCTCCTATCGTAAATCCCTCACCCTCGACACCGTAACCGGCATCATGCTCGAACAAGCTGGAACCACTCTGCACCCGGCCCTAACGCGCAACTTCCTCAAGGCGATCAGTCAACTCGACAGTTTGAAATAACCGCAGCACACTGGACAATAGCGAAAAGGTGGGAGAACCGGCCCTAAAGCCGCCTCGTCGCGAAAGGGTTGCGCATTAGCGAATCGATTTTTCTCTTTCACCTTTATCCTTTTTCCTTTAGTCTTTGGCCTCCCTTATTTCTTTATCCTTTCCACTTTTCCCTTTGTCCTGGATTTACTCATGAGTGAAGACACTAAAAAAATTATCTATTCGATGATGCGGGTCAGCAAGAGCTACAACAAGCAACCGATCATCAAGGATATTTCGCTTTCCTATTATTACGGTGCCAAGATCGGGGTGCTCGGACTGAACGGTTCGGGTAAATCGACCCTGCTGAAGATCATGGCGGGAGTCGATAAGGAATTCAACGGCGAAGCGGTCCTGTCTGAAGGCTACAGCGTCGGCTACCTGGAGCAGGAACCGCACCTCGACGAGAGCAAAACAGTGCGGCAGATTGTGCAGGAAGGGGTTCAGGAAACGGTCAATCTGCTGGCAGAGTTCGAGGAGATCAACAACGCCTTTGCCGATCCCGATTGCGACATGGACAAGCTGCTGGAGCGTCAGGCCAGGGTGCAGGACAAACTGGATGCTGCCGATGCCTGGGACCTCGACTCTCGACTGGAACTGGCCGAAGAATCGCTGCGCTGCCCGGCACCCGAAACGCCGATCAAGAATCTCTCCGGAGGAGAGAAACGCCGTGTTGCGCTCTGCCGACTATTGCTGAGCAAACCCGACATCCTTTTGCTCGACGAGCCGACCAACCACCTCGATGCAGAGACCGTCACCTGGCTGGAGCAACATCTGCAGCGCTATCAGGGTACGGTTATCGCGGTCACCCACGACCGCTACTTCCTCGACAATGTTGCCGGTTGGATTCTCGAACTCGACCGCGGCCAGGGAATCCCCTGGAAAGGCAACTATTCGAGTTGGCTGGAGCAGAAACAGGAGCGGCTGCGTAAGGAGGAGAAGACCGAGAGCAAACGCCAGCAGACATTGAAGCGCGAGTTGGAATGGATCCGCATGTCACCCAAGGGGCGCCACGCCAAGGGTCAGGCACGGATCAACTCCTACGAAAAACTGCTCGGCAATGAAGCGGCGGCCAAGGAGCAAAACATGGAACTCTACATCCCGCCGGGACCACGCTTAGGTGGCATCGTGGTTGAGACCAATGAGATCCGCAAGGCCTTCGGCGAGCGCCTGTTGATCGACAAGCTCAGTTTCAATCTGCCGCCCGGCGGCATCGTCGGCGTAATCGGTCCCAACGGCGCCGGCAAGACCAC
>JAUXIR010000218.1 GCA_030620915.1 Geopsychrobacter sp.
CGTTATACCTGCATCAACTCCTATTTCTCAGCAAAAAAATCGACAATGAAGGTTGCACCGCCACCAGGGGTTTCAACCACCCGGACTCTCCCATCGTAAAGCCGCACGATGTTACGCACCGTTGCCAGACCGATTCCGCTGCCCGCAACATGTTCGCCACCTGTCCCTCGTTGAAAGGGTTCAAAGATCCGCTCCCTTTCGTCAGTCGGCACACCGGGGCCATGATCGACCACCCGCAATTGAACACGATCATGCAGCTCAGTGCCACTGACCTCAATTAACGGATCGGTATCGACGGCATAGACCAGAGCATTGCGGAGCAGATTGCGAAACAGATCGACCAACAGACTCTCAGGTACTCTTAATGCGGGCAGATCGGCAACCTCTATGCGTGCCTTATTGCGTAAAATCTGGACGTCCAGCTCCTGTCGGACCTCCTCAAGCACCCGGTTCAGCGACACCGGCTGAGAGGGACGAGCAACCTCTCCGACCCGCGCCAGGGTCAACAAATCTTCGAGCAAGGCCTGCATTCTGCGCCCGGTTGTCTCGATCTCCTGCAAACAACCGACGGCCATCTCATCAAGGGTGGAGCCATACTGTTCGAGCAAAAACTCAGAGTAGCCGATCAGTGGCGTCAGTGGCGAACGGAGGTCATGCGAGACCGTGGCGACAAAGGCGTCAAGGTCGGCATTCGCCTGTTTCAATTCCGTCTCACTACGTAGACGCTCGGTGATATCACGACAAACCGCCAGCTTACGTACGCTTCCATCGGCCTGGTACAGAGGGGAGTGGATAATCTCGTAAGTACGCCCGGTAATTGGCAGACTCCTCTCCTGCCGTACGTTCTCGCCCTGCGTGATCTGCGGCAGCGGACAATCATCACAGATGCGCGGCAAACCATGCATCAGCTCATAGCACTTGCGATCCTTGATCTCGCCAAAAAGTTCCTGCATCGCACGATTCATGAAACTGATTTCAAAATCCTCGGTACAGATATAGGCCAAATCGGTCATCCCATCGAGAACCGCACTCAGGTTGCGTTGCTCATGCTCAAGTTCAACCGTCCGCGCGGCGACCTCCTCCTTGAGGTTGTTCTGCAACTCTTTCAAGCGGGTGATATCCACGAAGGCCTCAATGCCGCCGATAATTTCGCCAGCGGCATCGTAGAGCAGGTCGATATTCTTGGTCAGTTCGACCCGGTGACCATCACGGTGAACGACCGTGCAACCAATCCCGGTTATCGGCTTGGGGAGATCGACCCCAAACAGACCACAGTGCTTGTCGCAGGGGGTACCCTCCAGAAAAGAGCAGTGCCTGCCGAGGGTTTCACTGGCCGGATAGCCGGTAATTCGTTCTGCTTCATCGTTCCAGTAGACAATTTCCATGTCAGTATTGACCATGAAAAGACCCGTAGGGATCGTCTGCATCAATTTCTCAAGCGGATAGGCCGCAAAAAAACGATTTAAGTGGCTGTCCATACGCTCTCCCTCCGTCAGAAAATCATCCACCTGTGTGCCGTGGCGCACGAGCAATGACCGCGATATCGACACTCATAGCGCCGACATTTTTTAAGGCCTGGGTACAGGCAGATACCGTCGCACCGGTGGTCATCACATCATCAATAAGTAGAACACTCCGCCCGTCCAGCCGGCGCGTACCGAGGAAAGCATCGCGTAGATTGCGCGCGCGCTGACGGGCATCAAGCCCCTGCTGGCTGTGTGAATCGACGACTCGTTGCAGAATCGCCTGATCCAAAGTAATTCGCAAGTTATGCGCCAGTACCCTGGCCAGCAACAGCGACTGATTATAACCCCGCTGCCGCAAGCGCGCTGGATGCAGGGGGACCGGCACGATAACCTGATTGCCGGTGGCTGGCGGGATTTGTGCCTGGAGCAATTCAGCCAGCGGCCGGTCGAGATCGACGGCGCCCGCATACTTAAAGCGCTGCAAGGCTTGCTTCAGCGCGCCGGCGTACAGACCCGCCGCATAAACAGCAGAGAATGGCGGAAGCTGCCGGCTGCAATCGGCACAATAATGGCTGCTGCCTGAGCTTGCAATGAATGGCAGGGCGCAGCGGCTGCAACGCCCGGGGGGTAATGGAGTAATGGCTGTGCGACAGGGAGGACAAAAAGAAGAAGCGGCCGTGGCGACCGTCAATGGGCCCAGACAGATCGGGCAGGCAGGCGGGAAGAGCAGATCCACCAGGCCACCCAAGTGCCGTCCAAGCCAATCCACGCCCCCTCCCCACATATATGATTCCTAGCTAAGCAAGAAGGCTGGAGCCTGTCATCTGCGTCGGCACCGGAAGTTCCAGCAGATCGAGCAGAGTCGGAGCAAGGTCGGCGAGGATGCCGTCTTGAAGACTACGTTTTTTCTGCTGATCGACAAAGATCAGCGGCACGGGATTGCTGGTATGCGCGGTGTGGGGGCCGCCACCGGCGTCACACATCTGCTCACAGTTGCCATGATCGGCGCTGATCAACAGAGAACCACCCACTTTCAGCACCCGTTCGACAACCTGCCCGACACAGGCGTCGACAGTCTCTACCGCCTTAATCGCCGCCTCAAGATTACCGGTATGCCCGACCATATCGCAATTGGCGTAGTTGACAATGATCAGGGCGTAGTCAGACGAATCGATCCGCGCCAACAACTCATCAGTCAGCTCAGCAGCACTCATCTCAGGCTTCAGATCGTAGGTAGCGACCTCTTTGGGGGATGGTATCAATACCCGCTCTTCACCGGCAAAGGGCTGTTCGACCCCGCCGTTAAAGAAGAAGGTCACATGGGCGTATTTCTCGGTTTCGGCAATCCGTAACTGCCGCAACCCGGCAGCGGAAACCACCTGCCCGAGAATTTGCTCAAGGGGCTCGGAGGTAAAGGCGACCGGCAGGCCGAAGGTCTCGTCATATTCGGTTAAACAAACATAGCCCTCAAGGGAGAGTCGCTTGTCGCGCGGGAAGCCGTTAAAGTCTTCATCGTTGAAGGCACGGGTGATTTCACGCGCCCGATCCGCGCGGAAGTTGAAGAAGATCACACCATCCCCATCTTCGATATCGGCGCCACCATCGATCACCCAGGGTTCGACGAACTCGTCACCCTGGTCGGCGGCATAGGCCGCGGTAATCGCTTCGGCAGAGGTTGCGGCGGTCCGTCCGACACTGTTAGTCATCAGCCGATAGCCACGCTCGACCCGTTCCCAGCGCTGGTCACGATCCATACTCCAGTAGCGTCCGGTCAGGGTTGCAATCCGCCCGATACCAACAGTCTCAATCTCTTTTTCGAGCTCGGCCAGATAGCCGGCACCACTGCGCGGCGGCGTATCCCGACCATCCAGGATGACGTGAATACAGACTTCACTCACCCGGATCTGACGTGCCAGACGTAAAAGAGCATAAAGATGGCTGTTATGCGAGTGGACACCGCCGTCCGAGAGCAGCCCGAGCAAATGAAGGGTACCGCCTGAAGCGGCCAAGCGGCGGCAGAGTTGAACCAGCTGACGGTTATCGAAGAAAGAACCGTCGTCAATCGCACGACCGATACGCGTCAGATCCTGATATACGACCCGTCCGGCACCGATATTGAGGTGACCGACTTCGGAATTCCCCATCGGGCCTACGGGGAGACCGACCTTCAGCCCTGAAGTCCCGAGTTGGCTGGTCGGGTAATCATTTTGTAAACGATCAAGCTGGGGTGTCTCTGCCAGAGAGGCTGCGTTGGCATCACGGCTATCGCTTATCCCCCAGCCGTCGAGGATCATCATGACTACAGGTTTTGTTGACAACGTCAGACCTCGCGCTGCCCATGAGGAATGGCCTGCTGCAGCTGTGGCCGACCCTGCTGAATCTGCTGACGCTCGGGGAGAATCAGACTATCAAATGCGCCACAGCTCTCACAACGGCTCTGCCAGGCACTGCTCTCGGTGCTGCATTCTTCACAAACAAAACCGAGACTCAGATGGTTGTCGATCTTAAGCGCCAGACGATATTCCTTGAGCGCCTCATCGATCTGCTGACGGCGGCGGTTGGCTTCGGCCAGCAA
>JAUXIR010000328.1 GCA_030620915.1 Geopsychrobacter sp.
CAGTTATCGAAGGCGGCGCTAAGCAATGATAGAATCTTCGGTTAAATACACGCCGTTTTTCTTGCTCGGTTGTGTTCTTTTTGTCTCCCTGCTGGTTGGTCTGTGGGGCCGGCGTCACGACAAGGGTGGCTACGGACTCCAGGTTCGCTCGATCGGCCATGCCAAGATCGGTGCCGCAATCGCTTCAAACTGGATGAGCGCGGCCTCTTTCCTCGGTATTGCCGGCATATTTTTCCTGCACGGCTATTTCGCTTTTGCCTACATTCTTGGCTGGACAGGCGGCTATGTCCTCCTGCTGGTACTGATGGGCAGCCAGATTCGCCGCTTCGGCAAATATACAGCTCCGGATTTTGTCGAAGCGCGTTACGACTCTCCGGTGGCCCGGGTTTTTTCTGCGGTTATCGCAATTGTCATCTCTCTGATCTACTGTGTTGCTCAGTACAAGGGGATCGGCCTGATCTTCGCCTGGATGTTCGGCATCGAATATACCCAGGCCCTGGTTTTCGGCGTTTTAGTAACCTTTGTATTCCTGACGGTTGCTGGAGCTTTAAAAGCAACACGCAACCAGCAGATGCACTACATCGTCCTGATTCTCTCTTTCATTATTCCACTGATGATGATCGCCAAAAAGCTCGGTTACAACTGGCTCGTCCCCCAATTCAGCTACGGCAGCGCTTTGCGGGACCTGCCGGAACAGATCTCCAACACCTACCTTTTCCCCTGGACCTTCGGCACCCCTTACGAATGGATCGCACTCTGTTTCACCCTGATGGTCGGCACGGCAGGCCTGCCACATGTGCTCTCACGTTTCTATACCGCCCCGAATAATCGCGACGCCCGCTGGGGTGTGGTCTGGGGTCTCTTCTTTATCGGCCTGCTCTACTGGAGTGCACCGGCTTTCGGTGCTTTTGCCCGATCCTGGTTAACGAGATCAGGCACCGTACTCGACCCGGCCGAGGCTCAGGCCCTGGCGGACATCATTGTCATCAAGACCGCCGAATGGGTCGGACTCAACGATATCCTGGTCAGCGTTCTCGCCGTAGGCGGCATCCTCGCTGCCATCAGCATGATCACCGGGCTGCTGGTTACGGGCGCCGGGACAATTTCCTACGATATCTATTACCGCCTGATCAATCCCAAGGCCAACGAGCGCCACCTGCTCCTGGTTGCCAAGGGCGCGACCCTGGTTCTGGCGCTCTTGGTTCTGGTGATTGCCGTCAATCCTCCCGGACTGATCGCCCAGATCACGGCGGTCGCCTTTGCCCTGGCCGGCAACACGCTCTTTCCGGTTTTCCTGCTTGGCATCTGGTGGGATAGAGCCAATAAATACGGCGCCATTGCCGGCATGGCGGTCGGCACCGTTATTACCTTTGCTCCGATTCTGTTCGGCCATATGCTGCCAATACTGCGCGCTGTGCTGCCACCAACATCTTCGGCCCTCATAGGCGCACCGGTTGTCATCCTGACGATGATTATTGTTTCCCGCCTGACACCGCCTCCCCCTGAACACCTGAGGCGCTTCCTGGTCGAGAAGGTTCACAGTCCCTGAGGCAAACGATTCTCCGCGGGACGGGCATTGACCTCCGTGTCAGTCTTGCTGTAATGTGCCGAAAAACTAAAATGATGTTTTATTATCGCGTCGACGATTTTATAAAATGAAGCTGATTTTATCCGCAGGAAGTCTTTACACCTTACCGCAGACCAAGGTTTATGAAATGGCCAGGGATGTCGGTTTCGACGGCATGGAAGTCATCATTACCCATGACTTTGCCGGCTCGAAGCACCTCGGACCCCTGCAGGAGTTGCAAAGTATTCTCCCGGTACTCTCCATTCACGCCCCTTTCTTTGAGGTCGACGGCTGGGGAAACAAGATTGATCAGTTGAAGAGATGCGCTGAACTGGCACTGAATGCCGGAGTCCCCCTGATCAACTTTCACCCGCCTAACTGGCTCCATTTCGAATTCAAGTTCTGGCAATGGCTTAAAAAAATCAAGGACTTCCAATCCGAGATCGGCCAGAATGGCGTTCTCATCACCATTGAGAATATGCCGTGTCTACCGCAGTTCAAAATGAACCCCTACCTGTTGTCAAAGATTGACAAAATGGTGCGATTCATGGAGGAAAAGAACCTCTACCTGACTTTTGACACCGCTCATTGCGGTTCTATGCATACTGATTTTCTCGGTGATTTTCATCAGTTCTACGATTCTGGCCGGATGCGCAACATCCACTTTTCTGACTACGGCAACGGTCAGGAGCACCTCCTGCCTGGGCATGGAGCCCTCCCCTTGACCCGTTGTCTCAATCACTTGCGAGAAACCAGGTACGACCACGCACTGGTGCTGGAGCTCTCGCCCCATGAATTTCCAAAAGAACCTGAGTTGATCAAGGAAACCTTGATTGAAATCTACGCATATTTGTGTCAGGAAACCAGACACTCTTCACCCGGAGCAGATGAAGCGACAGGACAAATCTAAAGCGAATTCAGACAGGCAACTTAACGAACAATATAAACAGAGCAGTGGGCGTGAAGAGAAATTTTCGTGGAGACACTCCCTAACAGAGTACGTCTCATGCGACCTTTTCCAGAAGAGCCGACCACGATGACTTCACAGTTCTTTTCCTCTGCCATCAGTATCAACTCTTCGGCGGGATCCCCATAAACGACCAACGATTCCAACTGAATATCGGCTTCCGCAGCAACTTTCTCAACCACGTAAAAAAGACGGTCACGCTTTTCTTGCCAATCGGGCATTTCGGTCGCAGGTTTGTCGGGAAAAAAATCCGTAAAGGAAGGCGTTTTCATGCTGGGCAGAACCAGGACAGCATAAAGTTTGCTCCTGAACTTGGTCCCTGAGATCGAAGCCAGACGAACAGCTTCTTCTGCGGCCTTATCTGATTGAGGTGAACCATCGATAGCAACAATAATTTTTTTACTGAGTGTCAGCATGCCGGACCCTCCAAGTAGCCTGTCGGACTATCAATGAACTGGCTGCAA
>JAUXIR010000047.1 GCA_030620915.1 Geopsychrobacter sp.
AGCGGGCTCTTCCCCCAAAGCAGCGACATCGGAAGCGAAACCGATCGTCTCTTCTGCAACTTCTTCGATGATAGCGTCATCATCGAGTTCAAGGATGTCATCTTCATCAAGCTCAAGAATTTCATCCTCAGGTTCTTCTTCAACCACCGGGGTAAGCTCTTCAACCACCGGGGTAAGCTCTTCCACAACCGGAGGACGCTCTTCAATAACCGGCTCAGTAACTTCCACCACAGCAACCTCTGGCCGAAGATCCTCCTCTTCGAAGGTCACAGCATCCCAGATATCATCACCAGCAACAGCAGGCTCTTCAAGGACGGGAGTCTCAAAACTGATGCTATCTTCAACGGCGGCCGGTTCAGGGGTTTCAAAACTGACGGTCTCTTCAACGGCGGCCGGCTCGAGGGTTTCAAAACTGACCGTCTCTTCAACGGCGACCGGTTCAGGGGTTTCAAAACTGACAGTCTCTTCAACGGCGGCCGGTTCGAGCGCGGATTCAATGATTGGTGCGGTTACATCCGATACGCTTTCTGGAACAGCTGCCAACAGCTCTTCAACCTTATTGATTAAGGCCTGCGACTCGAATGGCTTCGTCAGCCAGCCATCGGCACCGGCAGCCTCAGCCTTGCTCTCATCAAAATGTTCGAAAGCACCGGGCAGTAACAAGACTGGAACCGTGCCCAGATTCGCGTCATTTTTGATTTCACGGCAAAGTTCAAAGCCGTCCTTTCCAGGCATGCCAATATCAGCTATCACCAGGTCGGGAAATTCCTTACGCGCCAAAGCGAGAGCATCATCACCATTATCGGCAATCAGAAGTTGATAATCCAGATTGGCAAAAACGATTCCGACAACCTTCTGGATTGTCAGGCTGTCATCAGCCAGAAGCAGTTTCTTCAACATTCGATGCCTCCTCGCACCAGGTGTATGTCCCATCAATTCAGGGACGAATCAGACTCAGCATAAAAATATCAGCGTTCAACACCTGATAATGATTGTCACGGTAATTCACGCTATCAGGAAAAAAATCAGCTGTTTCTTGGCCAGACACTATCCGTTCACAACGATTTTCCGCCACAATTCCGACGGTTGTGTCGGCAGGCAGAGCAACGGGTCCATACTCGGTTGCAATCAAAACCTTAAAACCGGCGCTTAACCCTTTACCAACCACAACACCCGGCAACCAGTTCGAATCGAGCAGTGGGATAATTTCATCGTCAAGAACAAGCATCCCGGCCATTCCATCAGGAATCAACGGCAAGGTCGTACAAAATCCACGATCAACAACACGCAAAAGACGATCTAAAGGGACAGCGTAACCACAATCCGCCAGCCGAAAAAGTCCAAGCTTTCTGCTCATCCCCCTACCCCGGCGTAGCAGGCCGACAGATCCAGTCGTAAAAAAGGGACCCCAGCATGCAGTGTTATTTGATTAAAGCAACGCCAGCCTTCTGCCTGCAACAAACGAGGGACAGGGCGATCATTCATTGCCGTTGCCGAGTAAAAGCCTTCCACCCGGTCAATCAACAGGCCCCAATTCCCCTCACGACTGCTCAAGACCAGAACCACATCCGGCGAAACCGATGGAATGCCAAGCCGTCCGGCCAGATCGACCACTGGTATCATGGTCCTTCGAAAAGGGAGTGCCCCAATGACCGAGAACAGTGGATCGACATGCCTGTAATCTATCAGTCCGGTGACCTGCTCACGTACTTCAATCAATTCACTTAGATTGAGACAGAATCCAACCGTTCCAATTCGAAAGAGCAGCCTGCGAGCGATTGCATCCATACCTTGGAAACTTCCGTAAGAATCGGTTCATTCGACGCCTGAAACCGCGCTAACGCTAGCATACTGGTTTTCTGAGTGTCAAGTTTTTCCCTAGGGAAAATCAATGGGTTACCTCAACTCATAGGGGCTTCCATGGCTGCGGCAAAAAGAGGCGACTATAGAGTGCCAGCGCAAAGCGATCGGTCATTCCGGCGATAAAATCTGCGACCGAGACCTCTATTGAATCTCCTGGGTATCGATGTCCGCCGGCAGAGACAAAATCGGTCTCGTTATCAACAAAATAGTTAAAGAGTTCACGCAACATGCGCGAGGCCTTAACAAAATCACTATGGACAGCGTCAACCTCGTAGACCCTCTCAAACAACCATGCTCTCAAGGCGCGAATTGCAGCATCCATCTCCGCTGAAATTCGGATCTGTGAACCATCCACGGACAGGGATTGCTCGATCAGATCACTAACCATCCGCCCAATCCGGTGCGCATGTGAATCACCAACGACCCTGACAATCTCCAGCGGCAGATCATCCTGCCTTATGATTCCCCCACGGATAGCATCGTCCAGGTCATGATTCACATAGGCAACGATATCGGCCAAGCGGACAATCTGCCCCTCTAGAGTCATCGCGCGTGAATCAACATCTGGTGCCAGCAGAGGACCACGGCCCTTTGAGTGCTTAAGAATTCCATCTCGCACCTCCTGGGTTAAATTAAGGCCCACACCGTCCTTTTCAAGGGAATCGACAACCCGCAAACTCTGGACAACGTGTCTGAAGCCGCCCGGAACCAGTCCATCCAGCACCCTTTCACCCGCATGGCCAAAAGGGGTATGGCCCAAATCATGCCCCAGGGCGATGGCCTCAGTCAGGTCTTCATTAAGAGCAAGCGCGCGTGCCACGGTACGCGCAACTTGTGAAACTTCAAGGGTATGAGTCAGGCGCGTCCGATAGTGGTCTCCTTCCGGAGAAAGAAAAACCTGGGTTTTATGCTTGAGTCGACGAAACGATTTTGAGTGTAAGATACGATCTCGATCATGCTGAAAAACCGTTCTTACACTGCAGGGATCTTCTTCTCTCTGGCGACCCACAGAATTCCGACTGTGGCAAGCATGGTCGGAAAGAATCGTTTCCTCACGAGCTTCAATATGTTTGCGAATATTCATAGGGCAGGCCTCAATCTGGTAACTCCACATCAGAAGGATATTAAGTTACCCCCAAAAGAGCGAGTAGCGATACCGCTAAAAATAAAATCCAAAAAAAAACGCCCTCTCATCGAAGAGGGCGTTTTTTTCAAAAATATCAGTCAACCAGAAACTTACCCCGTGCCAATTCATTTCCGGCCGAATCGACAACCCGAACCTCCCACTCCCCTTTCCCCTCAGGAATCATTTTTTTGGATGAATAGGTTCGCCATTTTGCCGAGCGGACAGGCAAGCTGACACGAGCCATCTCCCGCCCCTGATAAAGCCAGACGTGATCAATGCTGGTCTCTGTTGTCGCGCCCTCAATCAGAGTAAAGCAATAGAGCTTTCCTTGCTGCGCCGGATAGATTTCGACCCGGTCCACGGGTGCTCGGTCACTGACCAGCGTTGTGATGACAACATCGTCAACCGTCATGGCAACAGCGTATAGCGGGCAGGCCAGCAACAGCAAAATCAAAAACAATCGCTTCATACATCTCTCCCTTTGGTCACCTAAATTGTTAGCATTCACAGCCTGGGGCAAGAAGTCCTTCCCCGTGCAAGTCTACAGCTCATCCAAAAAACTTGTACCAGAATCCTGTTCCAGGGCAAATATCTCCGCCAGAGTTGCGGCGACATCTGCAAAGCTACTACGCACACCGAGGCTTTGTCCTCGCCCCATCTGATGCGACCAGGCCAACAACGGCACATATTCACGGCAATGATCAGTCCCCGGTGTAAGCGGATCACAACCATGGTCAGCTGTAATCAGGAGCAAATCATAAGTCGATAATTTTTGAAAAAGTTGCGGGAGCTGTTGATCAAATTCGCGCAAGGCCCCGGCGAAGCCTGGGGGATCAAGCCGATGCCCGTAGAGCATATCGAAGTCTACCAGATTGGTAAATATCAAACCGTCCTGCTGATGGTCCAGAGTTTGAAGTACTGCGGCCATCCCCTCAGAATTATTCCGGGATGACAGACTCAGGTCAAGACCACGGCCAGCAAACAAGTCTCCAATCTTGCCTATTCCACAAGTCGGCACAGCCGCGTCCTGGAGGAGATCAAGCATTGTTTCACCGGTCGGCTCTACCGGAAAATCGTGCCGCCTCGAGGTCCGCTTGAAATTCTCGGCACTATCACCCATAAAGGGCCTGGCGATCACCCGGCACAAGCCATAGGGACGTAGCATCTCAAGGGATTGCTCACAGAGCTGGTAGAGTTGCGCCGGCGGGAGGATATCTTCATGGGCAGCAATCTGAAATACCGAGTCGCTGCTGGTATAAACAATCGGCCGTTTGCTGGCAAGGTGCTCTTCGCCTAACTGACGTAAAATATCAGTTCCGCTAGCGGCAGTATTCCCCAACGGTTCGAGTCCGGCCAGAGCAGTAAATTTTTGGATGATTTCAGCGGGGAACCCGCCGGGGAAACAGGTAAAGGGACTGGTTTTCACGAGCCCCGCAATCTCCCAGTGTCCCGTGACTGAATCCTTACCGGCGCTTCTGGGTGCCATCTTACCCCAGCAGGCCCCTGGGCTCCGTTGAGGAGGAACGCCCTTAATTGGACAGATATTCCCCAACCCCATCTGCTGCAGGTTCGGCAAATCGAGACCGCCGACGGCTTCGGCGACATGCGGCAGTGTCGCAGCATTCTCATCGCCATAGTCGCTCGCATCGGGTAAAGCACCGACCCCGACACCATCAAGAACAATAAGGACGACTCGCCTGAAACCGTTCATCTTCCTCTTTGCACAGCACACCACTGCTGCATGATTTCAACACCTGCGCTGGTTCCGATACGGCTAGCCCCGGCTTCTTGCATCTGGCGTAATCCAGCAAGGCTACGAATTCCGCCTGCAGCCTTGACTCCGATCCGTCCCCCGGCGACCTCAGCCAGAAGACGAACATCTTCAATAATTGCCCCGGAGGGGCCAAAACCAGTCGAAGTCTTGACGTAAGCAGCACCGGCACGCACAACGGCATCGGTCAATGCAATCTTCTGCTGCCTACCTAGGTAACAACATTCGATAATAACCTTTATCCTGGCGCCAGGTGCGGCCAGCACGACCTGAGCGATCTCCTCTTCGACCAGCGAAAAATCACCGGCAAGAGCATGGCCGATCTGGATCACCATATCAATCTCGGCACAGCCGAGACATTCCAGTTCAGCGGCCTGTTGCACCTTGGATATCGTAGTCGCATAACCACAGGGAAATCCAACAACACTGGCTACCAGCGTTTCCGAGCCATAGAGACAGGCAACCGCACGCCTGACAAACACGGGCGGGATACACACCGCGGCGAAATTCCACTCTACGGCCTCCTCGCACAGCTGCTCGATCTGTTGCAGATCTGTCTGCGGCCTCAGCAGTGTGTGGTCGATCAGCCTTGCCGGATTATCCAGCGTTACTTCAGGAGCGATAGTCGGCATTGATCTTGACGTAGTCATAGGTCAGATCCGAGGTGTAGTAACTGGCAGAGTCACTCCCCTGATGCAGATCGATCGTTACGCAAAATTCCGGTTTCTTGAGAACCTCAGTCGCCGGACCCTCAACCTGTGCACCGACATAAAGTCCAGCCTCGGCAACCATGACCTCATCAAAAAGAATATCGATTCTCTCTGGATCAACCTCAACCCCCGCGTAACCGACCGCAGCGATAATCCGACCCCAGTTGGCATCCTCACCAAAGAAAGCCGTTTTGACCAATGAGGAAGTCGCAACCGACCTGGCTACGGTCCGCGCCTGCGCGCAATCCGCAGCGCCAACGACTTTGATCTCGGCAAGCTTTGTCGCACCTTCTCCATCCCGCACGATCATCTTGGCCAGATCGATCAATACCCGTTGCAGATTCTCTGCGAACTGCACCTCTTCGTTACTTCCCGGCGCAATCCTGGCGTTAGCCGCAGCACCGTTGGCCAGCAGCAGAACCATGTCGTTGGTCGAGGTGTCGCCATCGACGGTAATTGAATTAAAACTGTTATCAACCGCAGGACCTAACAACCTTTGCAGCTGCGCGGTATCCAGGTTGGCATCGGTCATGACAAAACCAAGCATGGTTGCCATATCAGGGTGGATCATCCCGGCCCCCTTGGCCAGCCCCAGAATTCGGTAAGGATGCCCGGCAACTTCCGCAGTCAGAGAAGAGACCTTGGCATAACGATCGGTCGTCATCATCGCGGCCGCGACATCGTCAACGCCCAGGCCATCGAGCTTCGCAGCGAGTTCCGGAACCGCAGAGATAAAAGGTTCAACAGAGAGCGGCTGGCCAATCACACCAGTCGACGCGACGGCAACCAGCCCCGAGTCAATGCCCAGAGCCTTGGCCGTTAATGCCGCACAGTCCTCTGCGACCTGCAACCCCGCATCCCCGGTGCACGCATTGGCATTGCCACTGTTAACCAGAATCGCCTGACATCTCCCTAAAACGATTCGCGGCTTTGTCACTTGCAGCGGCGCGGCGACAACCCGATTCTGGGTAAAGACCCCAGCGCAATTGGCGGGGACATCAGAAACAATCAGACCCAGATCTGCCTTACCACTCGGCTTGATTCCACTCGCCGAAGCGGCATAACGGTAACCGAAGGGCCATTCTGTTTTCTCCATCGTTCAATTCCTTAATTTCGGCTAGCAGTCTGGCGGGCCTACCATGAGCCGGCAGCAAGGCCAAAGGGAAGAAAGCGAGACAACTAAAAAAGCAGCCCCGCCAATAATCGAATCAGATAAAACCAGAGAAGTCAGTCCCGCAAGGCACCATCACTCTCATCACTCGGAAGCAGCAGGCCAAAAGAGGTCCCCTCGCCGTCCTTATCTTCAAGGAAAACCCGCCCCTTCATCTTTTCAACCACCACCTTAACCAACGACAATCCGACCCCGACACCATGCGGCTTTTCAGTATTGATATCACCGAGCTGGGTGTAGGAATCGAAGATCGTCTTCTTCGCTTCCGGCGGGACAGTCACCCCGTCATTCTGAATCTGCAGATAAGCAAACTCGAGTCCATCGACCACGCGGCTTTCAGCATGAATCGCGATTCGTCCCCCTTCACGATTAAACTTAACCGCGTTGTCAAGCAATGCGTTCAAGGCGATACCGAATTTTTCCGGATCACCATAAATATCGGGCAGATCTTCGGCGATCTCAACCTCGACCTTCAGCTTGTCGCGTTCAATGCGTTTGCCGTGATACTGAAAGGTTTCACTGATCGTCCAACCGAGATTGAACGCTTTCCAGTTCCAGGGCTCACGTTCAGATTCAATTGAAAAAAGACGCAACATACTGGTGATCAAGCGCTCAAGGCGCACGCCTTCTTCACGGGCCTGCCCCAGGTAATCCTTGAGATCCTCTTCGGAGAGCCTCTCATAAAAGGTGAGGGCGAGATCGACAAAGCCCATGATCGAGGTCAGCGGCGTCTTCAACTCGTGGGAAAGGTTGCAAACCAACCTGGTACGAGCCAGATTGAGCTTGACCAGATCGGCGTTTGTTCGTTCGAGGGTCCGCGTTTGCTGACGCAGGTTTGTCACCAGCTTGAAGTTTTCGATCGCCAAGGCAACCTGATGGGCAATCGCCATCAGCAGGTTCTCGTCTTCCGCATCGAAAGCGTCGCCTGAGCGTTTATTATTGACGTTAATGACCCCGAGAGCCTGATCTCGGTAAAGGATAGGGACCGAGAGGAGGGACTGATTCTTGTACCGAGCTCCGCCGATATTCGAATCGAAGCGCGCATCAAAACTAATATTCGGGACCAGGACCGGTTCACGCATCTGAAAAACGTGACCCGCAATACCCTCGCCCGGCGCAACCAGAACCGATTTTACGATCTCTTCAGAGAGTCCGCGTGCGGCTGAAATACGCAGCAGACCATCATCTCCGGCAATCATCAGCGAGGCGACTTCTACTCCGGCGGAGTGAACAATAGAATCAAGAATTCCCTCAAAAAGTTCCTGCAAATCACTACCGGCGCTCGCCGTCTCACCGACCTGTTTGAGCAGGACAAGATCGGCCATGCGCCGCTGTGCTTCGTTACGCGCCTTCTTCTGATTGATTGCCGTATAGTATGCGGAAAAACCCTGTTGAACCGCACCGACAACCTCTCCGGCACCGAATGGCTTCACCAGAAAATCGAGCGCGCGTTCACGCAACACCTCTCGCGCCGTTTCAAAACTCTGCTGACCGGAGATGATGACCACCTGCACTTCGGGACTCTGCTGCTTGATCTGACGCAGCACATCGACCCCATTAATTTCCGGCAGTAAAATATCACAAAAGACCACCGCGACCTGCTCCTGTGCCAGGATGCCGGTTACGTCCTTCCCCGTTTCACTGCGCAATACACGATAGCCGCTATCTTCGAGAATCTCCTGCAGAAGATCAAGAATCAACGGAGCATCATCGACCAGCAGAACAGCCGGTTC
>JAUXIR010000159.1 GCA_030620915.1 Geopsychrobacter sp.
ATCCTATTTTCAAGAGCACAAACAACCCTTCTTGATTGCCTTCGGCATTTTTTTCGGCTACTCACTGCTGGTCATCGGTATGTGGCTTACCATCCTGCGCCGCAGACGGGCCGAGGGGGCGCTGCAAAAGGCCCTGAGCAAAGCCGAGGAGGCCCGGGATAAAATTGTGGCGATTCTCAAGTCAGTGGCCGATGGCCTGATTTTCACCGACATGGACAATCGCATTATTCTGATGAGCTCTTCAGCAGAGGCGATGCTGGGCAGGAAATCAGCCGAACTCTTCATGCAGCCTCTGGATACGGCGGTTACCGGCAAATCTGCCAGAGAAATCATTCCCACTATCCTGGCCGAGAGCGGAAAGGAAGTTATTCTGGAGGTTGAGCCCGCTGCCAGACAGCAGGATCAAGGACGGAGTATCCAGGTCCGATCCGCGCTGGTTCGCGGCGAGAAGGGCGGCAAAGAAGGCGTGATCACCCTGCTGCGTGATGTGAGTCGAGAACGGGAACTCGACCAGATGAAGAATGAGTTCATCTCGACCGCCGCTCATGAGCTGCGAACGCCTTTAACCTCGGTTAAGGGATATTCGGAACTCTTATTGAGTGATCAAGTCCTGAATGAACAACAACGGACCGAGTTTCTTGCCATTATCAATGAAAAGGCCGATGTGCTGACAAGGATCGTTGATGACCTGCTGAATCTCAGCCGGGTGGAATCGGGCCGGGTCATTTATCTGACAAAGACTTGGCAAGACCTTGGGCTCGCCCTCGGCAAGCAGATCAGCCGCTACCGGCATGAATGGAAGACGCATCGATTCGAGATCGACCTGCCGGCAGAATCGCTGATACTTATGTTCGACTTGGACAAACTCACCCAGGTCATGGAGAACCTTCTCAGCAATGCGGTGAAATACTCCCCGGCTGAAAGCCTGATTCAGACGAGCTGTCAACTCTCCGCAGACCAGGTACAGATTTCGGTCAAGGATCAGGGCTACGGCATGACCGCGGGACAGGTGGAAAGAGTCTTTGACAAGTTTTACCGTGGAAATGCGTCTAACACCGCAAAGGAAGGGCTCGGCCTTGGGATGTCGATCGCCAAAAACATTATTAAGGCCCATGGTGGCGAGATCTGGGTCGAGAGTAAATTGGACCGGGGGACGACGGTCAGCTTTACCCTCCCCATCGGCTCGAAGACCGACAACGGTCATTGAAGGAGCACTTTCGGTGAAAAAAATCCTGATTGTTGAAGATCAACGAGATATCCTGAACCTGCTGAAGAAGGTTCTCGAAACAGTAGACCGTAAAGTTTTTTTGGCGGAATGCGGCGAAGACGCCCTCAAGATTGCACGGGAAACGATTCCGGATGTGATCCTGCTGGATATTATGTTTCCCGGTGGGATCGACGGCTATGATGTTGCTCGAATTTTAAAAAAAGATCCACTGACCGCCAACTGCGCCATCATTGTTATGACCGCCATGGTTCAGGAACAGGACAAGACAGTGGCGTTTGAAGCTGGAGTCGACGACTTTATCGGCAAACCCTTCAATTTGGAGGATCTGAAAAATCGAATTGAGAAGCTGATTTGAATCGAAACTGCCAGAACTCGCGCTCTATCGGTAGATCACCCTGGTGGCCGGTGCGGTGCAGTTCTGTCCCTGCTAAAAACGCAGCAGCGCGGCGGCCCAGGTGAAACCGGCCCCAAAGGTGACCAGCCCGACCAGCGCGCCCTCCTTGAGTTGACCGCTACGACGGAGTTCGTCGAGCGCGATGGGGATGGAGGCGGCCGAGGTATTGCCGTAGCGGTCGACGTTGACGAAGACCTTCTCCATCGGCATCTTGAAACGCTTGGCCACCGCCTCGATGATACGCAGATTGGCCTGATGGGGGATCAGCAGGTCCAGATCCTCGCCGGTGAGGCCCGCCTGTTCCAGCACCTGTTTCAGCGCACCAGTCATGGAGGTCACGGCATGGCGGAAGACCTCTTTCCCTTCCATGCGGATGGTATGCAACTGGGCGGCAACATTTTCGGCGGTGGGCGGATTAACACTGCCGCCACCGGGGTTATAGAGCAGACCGCTATGGGCGCCGTCGCTGCGCAGGCAGCTTTGCAGCAGGCCGCGCTCGCCATCGGAAGGGCCGAGGACCACCGCGCCCGCGCCGTCGCCGAAGAGTACACAGGTGTCACGGTCCTGCCAGTTGACCATCGAGGTGAGGATCTCGCCACCGATGACCAGCGCCCGCCGGTAACCGGAGGTGGTCATCAGGCCCTCGGCCACCTGCAGGCCGTAGAGAAAACCGGAACAGGCCGCGGAGATATCGAAGGCCACCGCATTCTTGGCTCCGAGTTTCTCCTGCACCAGGCAGGCGGTCGCGGGGAACTTCATATCCCCGGTCACCGTGCCGAGTACAATCAGGTCGATCTCACCGGCGCTCACTCCGGCGTCCTGCAAAGCCTTACGCGCGGCTTCGGTCACCAGGTCGGAGAGCGCGCTGCCCGGTTCGGCGACATGCCGCTGCTTGATCCCGGTGCGGGCGACGATCCAGTCATCGGAGGTCTCGACAATCCGCTCCAGATCGGCATTGGTCAGGATCTTCTCCGGCACGGCGCGACCGGTTCCCAGGAGCATAATCTGTGGTTTTTTTGACATCGGTTTTCCCATGGTCAGAGCTATTACTGCCTGGCAAAATAGCACAGCCCCCTCATCCCCCTCAAGCAAGAGCTGCACCCGGCGGGATAAATTTCACCTTATTTGGTGGCGCTAAAACCTAGTCTAGTCGTCAAGCCATGTTAGGTCCAACAGGCGTCCCTGGACGCTGCTACCTCGCACTGCGAGCAAAAGTTCGCTATCATGTGCAGAGAGTTCGTGCCGTTTGATCCGACCAGCCTGCCTTCAGCCCTGGATTTAACCATGAATGCAGCATCCATCTCCCCCTACCGGATTCCCAACGTCAGGCTGTTCATCATCTTTCGCGTGCTGTTTAACGCGCGTTTCTACTACCCGGTATTCTCGATTCTGTTTCTCGATTTCGGTCTGAGCCTCTCGCAGTTCGCCATATTAAATGCGGTCTGGGCCGCGACCATCGTACTCTGTGAGGTGCCATCCGGTGCCTTGGCTGATAGTTTCGGACGACGCAACCTGTTGGTTTTTGCCGGATTTCTGATGGTGATCGAAGTTGCCCTCTGGGCTTTTGTCCCGCTTGGCAACCTGAATCTGCTGTTCTGGGTGTTTGTCCTCAATCGGATCCTGAGTGGCATGGCTGAAGCTGCCGCTAGCGGGGCCGATGAGGCGCTGGCCTACGACAGCCTGCAGCAGCAGGGGAACATCGGTGACTGGGGGCGGGTCCTGGAGCGACAGATCCAGATGCAATCTGCCGGCTTCGTCATCGCCATGACCCTGGGCGGTGTGCTTTATGACCCCGAGGTGTTACAGCGCTTGCTCGGTTTTGTCGGGATGGCGGGGGAGGTCACCCGCCAGACGACACTGCGCCTACCGATCTATTTCACCCTGGCAACGGCGGTGCTGACCCTGCTGACAACCTTGAGGATGTGCGAGGTTGTCAGCTGCGAAAACAGCGCGGGGAAAAGCTACGAACAATCGATCAAGTCGGCGTTTCGTCTGGTCTGGCAGGCCGGGCGCTGGATCTTCAGTACCCCCTTTGTGTTGGCACTGATGCTGTTCGGCCTGTTGGGCGACAGCGTAATCCGCATGGTTCTGACCATGGCCAGTCAGTATTATCGGCTGATCGAGATCCCGGAAGCCCTATTCGGGGTGTTCGGTTCGCTGCTCGCCCTGTTCGGTTTTGTCATGCCGGGTCTGGCCCGACGTCTAAGCGAGAGTTGCACGCCATTGTTCAACCTGCTGCTGACCGCAGCGATGATTTTGCTCGGCCTGATCGGAATCTGCTTTGTCTGGCCCTGGGTCGGTTTGCTGCCAGCGCTGCTCTTGTTCAGCAACATGTTCCTGATCGGTTTTTTCCTCAGTCATTACCTGAACCAAGTGACCAGCTCAGATCAGCGCGCCACGGTGCTCAGCTTCAAGGGTCTGTTCCTCAATCTGGGTTACGGCGGAATCGGCATCTTCTACGCCTTGCTCCTCGCCTTCTTGCGCAAACAAACCACAGCCGCACAGCCGCATATGCTCGAAACGCTGCTGAAAAATCAGGTCTTCGTCGACTCCCTCCCCTGGTTTGTCGGCTATTTCAGCCTCTTGCTGATAGTTCTGCTGTTGCTCACCTTCAAATCACTCCGCAAGCGGAACCTCGGTGTTGTCAGAGACTCCTGAATTCTTCAAACAGCCGGGTAGGTTGTCCTATTCCTTAATCCACCCGGAAAATGTTTAAATGGGGAAAAGCTTACTTCTCTTAAAGACAGGAGCTATCGATATGACACGCATCACACTTACAATAGACGACAGCACCCAGCAAAAGCTTGCGCCCATCTTCGCGGAGATTGAAGGGGCCTTCGGTATGGTTCCGAATCTGTTCAAGGCCTATGCGCAACATCCGCCTCTATTGCAGGCAAACTGGAACAAGGTGAAGGCGGTGATGATGGAGGGGAGCCTGAGCCGCAAGCTCAAGGAGACCATCGCGGTGCTGGTGTCTCAGGACAATGGTTGCTCTTATTGCGTTGCGGCACACTCGGGCGCATTGCAGGCCATCGGCGTGAGCGAAGAAGAGCTTAAAAAGATTATGGAAAACTTCGAGAATGCCGACTTCAGCGCAAAAGAGGAGGCCCTGATCGGCTTTGCCCGCAAGGCGAATTCCAACCCCTTGCGCATCCCTGCCGAGGAGTTTAGCGCCCTGAAAAAAACCGGCGCCAGCGATGCGGAGATCGTGGAGGCCTTGGGGGTCATGGAAATCTTCACCGCCTTCAACAAGTTCCTGGATTCCCTCGAAGTCGATATCGATTTTTGAGGGAGCCCTAGCGGGTCTCCGATTCAGGAGCGAGCGCCGCGGCGGCCCTTGGGCGCAGGCCGGCCGGTATTGACCCTGGTCTTGGTCGATGTGACTTTTTTGCGGGTAACCGTTCTGGTCTTGGTCGATTTTTGCACCTTTTTCGGCTTGGCCGAACTCTTCTTCTCGGTGGTATGCGCCTTGGCCGGTCTGGCCACGGCTTTCTTCGGCTTGGCCGG
>JAUXIR010000015.1 GCA_030620915.1 Geopsychrobacter sp.
GAGTTGTTTCCTCCGAAAGCGGCTTCAGGGTATATTTCACGGCCACACGCTGGGCAAGAGGTTCATCGAGTTTCATGGTCTGTTCTAATTCGGATAGACCAAAAAAGACCACATTTAAAAGTTTTTTCCCAGGGATCTCTAGATTGAGCAGACCACGGAATTCCTCCATCAGCTCACGACTCTGAAGCATCTGGGCTTCATCAATCAAAACCACGGCCTTACGGCCTTGTTTATGAATTTCTAGCAGACGTACATAGAGCTGCTTGAGGATTTTTAACGGGTTTGTGTCTGGAGATTTCACCCCGAGTTGCAAAGCGATGCGTGACAAAAGCCACTCCGGAGTAATTCCGGAATGAATCATCACCAGCAAGGAGGATTCATACTTATCAAGTGTCAAGGTATCGAGCATTCGTCGCGCAAGTGTTGTCTTACCGGTGCCGACGCCACCCACCAATACGGCCAGCCCCTTATTGGAATCGACCGAATACATCAGGCGCAAGAGGGCCTGATTATGCTGATCACTATTAAAAAAGAATTTATCGTTGGGCGCGTTGGAAAACGGCTCACGTTCAAAATTAAAGTACTCAATATACCCCATGATTCCCCCAAGTGACATCATTGTATCGGTTGAAAGGGTAAAGACTTATCGCAGACCTTAGCTTAATTTGTTTTTCAACTTGAGGTATCAAAGAAAGGAGACCCTGTCCTTGCTCTCTTCAGGTGTTATTTCAGCAGTATTGTCTTTGCCTGTTTCAGACTCACCTGACATCCCCAGAACTTTTCGCAAGTGATCGATTCGATCAGCGACATCGCGGAAGAACAGATCCGAATCAGCAACAAACTGAAAGCTATCGAGGGCATCAAGGGGACGTTCCCAATTTTCATAAAGAGCGCCAAGCTCATAGTAAAGGCTCAACTTCTGACCCTCAAGCAAAGCCCCACCGTCAAGGGCGGCACGAAAGGCTCCCTCGCCTTTTTCGAAATCACCCTTGTCAATACAGCAAAGGCCTTTTAATGTCTGACAATCGACAAAGCGGGATGGGTCCCGCTCTGCCTTACAGAATTCAGCGACCGCATCATCCAACAAACCCATCTCACGATAAGCAATCCCCAGATTATAATGTGACTCCATATCATCGGCAGCAATCTGCTCATCGACATCGGTCCGAAACACCTTAGGCGCATCGGTTCCAGCGCTCTCGGCCTCTGTCTCTCCCTCTCGATCTGGATCGGTCTGTGATTCTTCTTCCAATACCGTAAAACCATCAACAGGGGTATCAACTTCAAGCGTCGCGTCAATATCGAGTTCCGGGAAACCATCTTCGAGAAGTTCCGCCGCAAGATCCTGCAGCTCCGAAGATGTTTCGCCCTGAGTGCCCTGTGCATCTCGCCGTGAATTTATCTCATCAAGCCTGGCATTGACTTCGGCATTATCAGGAAACTGCTCCAGAATCCCGGAACAGACCTTCTCCGCATCATCAAACAGGCCCTGCTGCAAGTAAAAATCTGCCTCTTCAAGGTCGGCAGAAACATCGCGGACGGAAGTTCCGGCATCATCGTCATCAAGATCAAAATCGAGACTCATCTCATCGGAGGAATAAACGCCTCCAACCTCAGGAGCACTCGAAAGATTAAGTTCAATAAACTCTTCTTCCTCTTCATCCTGTTGCGGTACGTCCTCAAGAGGTTCGAGCTCCAGTTCCGCGCCATCCTCTTCAAGAGGGACGTCCAGAATCAGTGAGTCACCCAACAGATCATTGTCATCAAGTGACAAAATATCATCATCACTGCCGATCGCGCCGAGCAGAGAATCTGAAAGTGTTTCCTCTCCGATGGAACCAGCAGTAGACTCCCTCCGCTCAGAATCGCTGGAACCAGCGACCATATCCAGAAGTTTGTCTCCATCTCCGGTTATCTCATAGATTGAATCAAGGGTTTGCAGCACTTGCTGATTATCAGGCAGAACAGCCCGTAATGCTTCATACAGTTCCTGAAGGCGCTCCAGCCGATTGATCTTGAGGAATGCTTCCTTCCAATCCTCTAGCTCGGCAAGGGCCTTGGTATAATTCTCATCATCCAGATAACATTGAACAAGGCTTTCACGCACCCCTAAGTCATTCGGCTCCAGCTTCAGCAGATGGAGATAGGTCAGTCGCGCATTTTTTCTGTCACCCTGGTTTTCATAAGCGACACCGAGCATCGTCAAAACTTCAGTGTCTCCGGGACTATTGCGTAACAAGGTCTGCAGAATACGGATCCCCTTAACAGACTCACCTTTTTCAAACAGGATCTGAGCCAAATTTTTCTGAAGATCATGATTATTAGGGAAGAGCGGAAGGAACATCTGATAGAGGCGCAGGATCTTGTCATAATCCCGCTTCTCTTCAAGTTGCTTCAAAACCTCTCTGAATTCCACTAAGCCATCGTCAACCCTATCGTTATTGGCATAGACTTCGGCCAGTTTCACCTGAACGTTTATGTTTCCGCCATCAAGATCACGCATCTTCTCGAGGGTTTTGATGGCATCGGCCACCATATCGTTCTTTTCATAGTAACCGACGAGATGACGCAACTCGGCAAGGGCATTACCGACAAGGCCCTGCTTTTCGTTCAATTCTGCAAGTCGGCTGAAGATGCTGATCTGACTCGGGTCGAGTCGCTGCATCTGCTTATAGATCGCGATTGCCTTGAGATAGAAACCGTTACTGGAAAAATACTTGGCAACCGCTTCGTATTGTTCGAAGGCCTCACCGGCTTTATTGGTTTTCACATAGAGTTCGGCCAGACGCTGGCGAGAGCGGATATCACGTGGATCAATTTCAACGACCTTTAGATAGTCTTTAATCGCGCGCGAAAGCTGCTTCTTTTTGACATTTTTCAAGGCAGATTCGAGATGTTTTTGCTTGTTCGACAAGAGACACACTCCCCACTCTAAAACTAACGCATGACCTACCCCGCAACGATAAGCGATGGCGCCCGGGATTGTCAAGAAAAGGACCCTGTTTCCCTAGAGAAAACAGTCTGTTTGCAAACAAGCGCGGAACAACCTTTTAAGCACAGGCCCTGCTCAAAAGAAAAGTATTACAGACCGGCCTTCTTTTTCAAGTCAGCCAGTTCATCATCATCTAGAGCACGATACGTGCCAGACTTGAGATCCTCCAGACGCAAACCACCAAGAGCAATGCGCTTCAGACGCACAACCGGCAAGCCGACAGCCTCACACATCCTGCGTACCTGCCGGTTCCGACCCTCGCGCAGGGTCAATTCAAACCAGCAGTTCTGCCCGGAACGACGCACAGCCGAGACCCGCGCCGGCGCAGTCACTCCATCCTCCAGCTTGATACCGGACTCCATTTTTTTGCGGCCCTGGTCATTAAGCAGCCCCCTCACCTTAACCAGGTAGGTCTTGGATACATGATGACTCGGATGGGTCAAGTGCTGAGCAAGGGCACCGTCATTTGTCAACAACAGAAGGCCTTCGGTATTGTAATCGAGTCGCCCAACCGGATAGAGACGCCCGAGTTCAGCGGGCAAGAGGTCGATGACCAAACGGCGCCCATTTGGATCATCCATACTACAAATATAACCGGTCGGCTTGTTCAACATCAGGGTCAAAGTCGCGGTCGCAAAACGCAGCAAATCCCCATCAACCCTGATCTCTGCCTGCGCAGGATCAGCGCTTTCCCCCAATTGGGCGACCCGTCCATCGACCCTGACAAGGCCCTGACGAATCTTCTCTTCGGCCCGACGACGAGACATCAAACCAGAGCGCGATATTAATTTTTGCAGGCGTTCTTTCATTCTGTGGTCGATTCCGCTTCGTTGCTAAGGGATTGAGACAGCGCAAACTCTTCAGTCGCCGCCGGACCAGATTCGGAGTCCAGCACCGGTTCAAGTGCTGGTTCCAGGGCAGAGAATTCTTTGAGTGTCGGCAGGGCGCTAAGGTCTTTGAGGCCAAAAAACTCAAGAAAATGCCTGCTGGTGCCGTACATCAGGGGTCGACCCGGGACATCCTTTTTCCCCAAAATACGCAGAAACCCCTTATCGAGCAGGGTCTTCAAGACGCCACCAGAATCAACACCACGCAGATATTCGATCTCACCGCGCGTAACCGGCTGACGATATGCAATCATCGCCAGTGTCTCCAGCGCGGCTTGCGAGAATCGAAATGGCCGTTCACGATTCAGCTTACTCAGCCAGAGGGCAAGGTCTGGATCGGTGCGGAACTGGTAGCCCCCTGCAACCTCAGCCAGGTAAAAACCATTGTGATTGATCGGATAGAGTTCTTGCAATTGTGCAATATCCGGTCGCAGATCGGAGCGGGAACAATCAAAAAACTGGCAAAGACGATCAAGACTCAACGGGCCCTCGGCAGCAAAAATCAACGCCGCGACGGCTCTGCAACGCTCATCCATAACCAAGAGCCCCTTCGTCCAAATCCGCGGGTCCGATCCCATCGGAAGTAACCGCCAAGCTGAGCCATATCGGCTGAAACTCAACGCCCTGTGAAACCTTAATCATGCGCATCTTTACCAGCTCAAGCATCGCCAGAAAGGTGACAACCATCTCTTGGCGCGTTCCGCCATGGGGGAAAAGATCGGCAAATGACTGCTGACCACAACGATTGAGCTGATCCAGTATCTTGTGGACAAAGTCAGCGACCGATAACTGCTCGCGGACAATTTCATGCACAAATTCCACCTGTGACTGTTTGAGCAAATGATGAAATGCGGCGGCCAGCTGATAGATCCCGATACTGACATCATCTTCCGCCCCGACACCACCGGCATCGGACTCAACAAACTGGCGGACAAAAACCTCTCTCTTCAAACAGGGGAGCTGATCAAGACTATTCGCCGCGTCCTTGTAGCGCTGATATTCCAGCAGACGCCTGACCAATTCAGCACGCGGGTCGAGCTCCTCCTCTTCACCATCAACCTCCTCTATGACCGGAAGCAGCATTCTGGATTTGATATGGATCAGGGTCGCCGCCATCAACAGGAATTCGCCGGCAACATCAAGATCGAGCTGCTTCATCTTTTCAATGACCGAGAGATACTGCTCGGTAATTTCAACCATCTGAATATCTGAGATATCCATCTCGTTGGTCTTGATCAGGTGGAGTAACAGATCGAGGGGACCATCAAAGTTATGCAGATTAATCGCTATCGACATTGGATTAACTACTGAAAAGAAAGCTCATCGCCTTCTCGACATAGACATATTCTGTCCCGGCCAAGGTCTGGATAATCAGACTGATGAGCGGTGAGAGCAAGCGGCTCCAGACATCGGTGAAGAAGATCAGCAGCAGCAACAGAACAAAACCGAAGGGCTCAAGACGATTCAGCCAGAGCGCGTGTTTCCCCGGGAGGATTCCAACCAACACGCGCCCTCCATCGAGTGGCGGGATCGGCAGCAGATTGAATATGCCGAGCAGGACATTAATATAGAGACTGAAGGCGGCCATGATCCGTAGCGGACGAATCACCTCGAGAAAAAGTTCCCCGCTGATCAACTGCGAAGCTTCGAGCAGACTGATCCCCCGCAAAAGCAGGACCGACACCCCCGCCAGGGCGAGGTTGGTCAACGGACCGGCCAGCGACACCCAGATCATATCCTGTCGTGGATTGCGCAGATTCACGGCGTTGACCGGCACCGGACGTGCCCAGCCGAAGCCAAAGACAAAGATCGCCACCGTGCCGATCGGATCCAGATGACGGAAGGGATTCAGGTTCAAACGACCGAGCAAGCGTGCCGTTGGATCACCAAGACGATCAGCCATATAGCCGTGAGCGACTTCATGCAGAACGATCGCCAACAGTGCGGGCACCAGCATAACCGACAATTTCAACAGGATCGCGTCCATCCCACTCCTTTAGATGCCAGGGACCAAACAAGAGGCTAGCGAGTTTCCACCAAAAAACTGGCCAGATTCTGGCAGAACAACCTATGGGAGTCAATCAATTGCTCAGCCGGAAAGGATTTAAGCGTCGCTCAAAGATACTGCTTCTTCACCAGTGCAACCTCTTCTTGCCGCGACGAAACCTTACCATCAAGACGTGCATCAAGCAGGCCCTTGAGGATTCGTCCAAATTCTGCACCGGGAATCAGCCCCAGCGCGGCGAGGTCATGTCCGTCGAGTTCGACCTCTTGATGACGCAGTTTGGTCACATAGATCGAAATGGCACGACGCACCTCTTCGTTTTTTGACAAAGCCAGCAGATAGATCAGGGTTTCAAGCGACAGAGGGTTCAGCCAGAAATGAATTTTGCTGGCTGCGGGCTGCGTTGAGCGACCACAGGCCCTCACCAGGGCCGCCAGAGCCTTACGGGCCTGCACCACTTCCTCAACCAGCAGCCTTTGCCAGACGACTTTCAGCTCCAACCTGACGACCGTCTTCTTCAACTCCCTGCGCGGCAGGCGATCAAAAAGACAAAACAGCCCAACCAGGAAGGGATCGTATGTCTCGCCGGTATAGAGCAGCTCAAACCAGTTGAGTGCACGCTCTGCAGCATTGAAAAGGGCTTCAGCTTCAGCGTCAAACTTCAAGCTTGGCGATACAAAGGGGAGCAGACCGAGGTGATCGAGCCGTTTCAGCGCGGAAAGAACCTGGTCCTCACTCAGGATATGACGTAATTCATTGAGGATACGGCGCCCCCCCACGCGACCAACAACCCGCAGGGCGACGGCATTCTTCAGCAACCGCTCTGTCTGGCCGCCAATCGTGAAACCAAGACGTTGCTCAAAACGGACGGCTCGAAAAGCGCGCGTCGGGTCTTCAACAAAACTAAGATTATGCAACACCCGGATTGAACGATCCTTCAGATCACGCTGACCACTGAAAAAATCGAGCAGCTGGCCAAACTCCGAACGATTAAGGATCATCGCCAGGGTATTAATCGAAAAAACCCGCCGGTAAAGATCGTGGCGAATCGAGGCATACTCAACCTCCGGCAGGGCCGCCGGCGAGGCGTAATATTCGATCCGGGCGGTGGCGACATCAATCTTTAAGCCATCGGCACAAATCACCACTGCTGTGCCAAATTTATGATGAACCTTGACGCGCCCACCAAGCTGCGCAGCAATCTGCTCGGCAAAGGGAATCCCCTCACCTTCGACCACGATATCGATATCAAAACTCGTCTTGCGCAACAGCAGATCGCGGACAAAACCACCCACCAGATAGGATTTCAAGCCCAACTCTTCAGCTAAGACTCCAATCTGCTTTAAACGCGCCAGCAGATCATGCGGGACAATCGCCGGCAGAAGACGGCCGAGGTTCTTGCGCTTGAGCCGCGAGTCCACCACACCAACGCCACCATTCTTACCAACCAACAGCTGCAACAGATCGGTGCGGGTGACAACACCGACGAGCTGGTCATTATCCACAATCGGAATAAATCTTTGCCGCCGGGTCAGAACCAGCTCCTGAAGCTTAAAAAGGTCGGTGTCGGGTGTCGCCTGAGCATAGTCACTCGTCATGATTTCACCGATCGACACCTCACCCATCTGATGGTGAAGTGCCTTCTCAACCAATTGCCGCGCAACGACGCCGACCAGTTGCGTCCCGTCGAGAACAGGGGCGGCATTAAAATTAAACCGCGTCAGCAGCTCTGCGGCCTGGCTTATGGTTGCCGCTAGCGGCAAAGACTTGACCGGTGAGCTCATCAGGCTGTCGGCCGTCATCTTGGGTCTAATCTGCGTCCGGAGGCCGATTTCGAGTTGATCGAGCAGTTGTTCCAACGGCAGGTCGCGCACCGTTGCGGAGGCCGCAAAGGGATGCCCACCGCCACCAAACCCTTGCAACAGCTCACCGACGTCGACCTCAGGCAGACGTGAGCGCGCAACCAGAAAAACCCGATCATCCATACGCACGGCGACAATCAGCACCGAAAGGTTCTCGATATCCTTGATTTTGTGCGCCAACGCGGCGATGTCGGTCACATAATAATCGAGTGATGCCTGGGCGATGACGATTTCGATCCCCTGAACCAGAATACGCCGACAGGACTTGAGCAGGGAATTGAGCAGATCGACCTGCGCGGGGGTCATTTCGCGCACCAGAAAATCGGCGACCGTATCGAGGCTGGCACCATGTTCAAGCAGAAAACGGGCGGCGTCATAATCTTCGGCACAGGTCGAGCCGAAGAGCAGGTTGCCCGTGTCCTCATAGAGGCCAAGCATCATCATGGTCGCCTCATCCGCAGTCGGGACGATGCCCCGTTCGGCAAAGACGCGCGCCATGACGGTGGTCGTCGCGCCGACAGCCTCGATCCGCTCAAAACTCCCCTTGAGGCTCGCCTCTTCGGAGAGGTGATGATCGTAAATATGCAGCTCGATCCGCGGATCTCGGGCCAGATCGGCAAAGGGGCCGATCCGTGAGGCCTGCCGGACATCGACCAGAATCAAGCGACTGATCTGGCTCAGATCGATCTCTTTAAGACGTTTGAAATTGTAGGCGTAAAGGGTGGAGTGAAGCAGAAAATCGCGCAACCCGCGCTCCTGCGAGCCGGGAAAGACCAGAACCGCCTCAGGGTAGAGGCGGCGGGCAGCGATCATCGAGCCGAGACAATCGAAATCAGCGTTCAAATGTGTGGTGATAACTTCCATAAACGTTCCATGTTCCATGTTCCACGTTCGATGTTCTGGAAACTGTTCGAGGTTCGAGGTTCGAGGTTCGAGGTTCGAGGTTCGAGGTTCGAGGTTATTTTTTTAATCTTTCAACATGGAACGTCGAACGTGGAACGTCGAACATTGGAGCTTACAGCTCCAACGTTCCGATCAGGTCATTGATATCCTCAACCCCCTGCTCGACGCAGAAGGATTCCAGATCGGTAAGGATTGTTTGCAGGGCGTTGGGATCGACAAAGTTGGCCGTGCCGACCTGCACCGCCCTGGCCCCGACAATCAAAAACTCCAGCGCATCCTCGGCGCGCATGATGCCGCCGATGCCGATCACCGGAATCTTGACGGTCTGCACCACCTGATGAGTCATCCGCACCGCCACCGGCCGTATCCCCGGGCCGGAAAGTCCCCCGATCACATTGGCAATCCGGGGCTTACGGGTGCGCACGTCGACCGACATCCCGGTGAGCGTGTTGATCAGGCTGATAGCATCGGCACCGGCATCTTCAGCCGCCTTGGCCGTGATGCGGATATCGGTAACATTCGGGGTTAACTTGACGATCAAGGGCTTGCTGAGCCGCTTGCGCACCATGGTAATCACGTCGAAGGCGGCCTTGGGGTCTGTGCCGAAAACGATTCCGCCATGTTTTACGTTGGGACAAGAGATGTTCATCTCAAGGGCGGCAACACCCGGAACATCGTTGAGTCGCGCCGCCACCTCGCCATATTCCTCCTGGGTGTTGCCGAAGAAATTAACGATTACCGGGCTATCGAACTGCTCAAGAAAGGGCATTTTTTCTCGAATAAAGGCATCGACACCAACGTTCTGCAGGCCGATGGCATTGAGCATGCCGCTGACGGTCTCTGCGATTCTGGGCGTCGGGTTGCCGGCCTTGGGATTGAGGGACAACCCCTTGGTGACGATGGCTCCCAACTGATTCAGATCGAGATAGGGGGCAAATTCCTGACCATAGCCGAAGGTCCCCGAGGCCGGCATCAAGGGGTTTTTCAGCTTCAGACCGGCAAATTCAACCGCCAGGCGGGGCTTAGGGAGAGTTGCGAGATTAGGCTTCATGATGATTTTCCTTGCTCAGCACTCTTTTCCAGACGATCCCAGTCGAGTTCATGGCTGTGAAAGACCGGACCCTGCCGACAGGTACAGAGGTAATCGGGATTCTGTTCTGAATGCTCACGCCCCTTGACGACACAGCCGAGGCAGGCACCTACACCGCAGGCCATCAGCGCCTCAAGCGAAACCTGCAGTGCCACCTTGCGTGCACTGCAGATCGCTTCAACGGCACGCAACATCGGCATCGGCCCACAGGAATAGACCTTGGCCTTGGGGTACTTATCGAGTTTGCGTTCGAGGATCCGGGTAATCAAGCCCTCTTCACCGAGGCTGCCATCTTCAGTGGTGACATGCGAAGTCACGCCGAGACGCTCAAACTCGGTGACGGTGATAATATCCTCGCGGCTGCGCCCGCCGATCAGCAGACGGGTCCTTGAACGATCGGCAAGCGAATCCGCCAACATATAAAGCGGCACCAAGCCGATACCACCGCCGACCAGGATTTTGTCACCAGCCACGTCATCAATCTCAAAACCACGCCCCAGCGGCCCGAGCAATTCGATCCGATCACCATGGTGCAGCTCACGCATCACTTCGGTACCGGAACCAACCACCTTGTAGATTAGTTCAATAAATTCTTTTTCGGGCATCCCCTCACAGTCTGCCGGCAAAGAACCGATCTGGAAGATGCCAAACGGACGGCGCAGCAGCGGCGGCAAGGAGCGCCGCACCCGGAACATGACGAACTGACCGGGGTGCGCCGTGCCCTTGTAACCGGGGGCCAGGATCCGCATCCGGAAATATCCGGGCGAGATCTCCTGATTTGAAAGCACAATTGTTTGTAAGTTTTTCATCTTGTGTTTTTTCTCCTCACTCCTCACCCTTCACTCCTCACGGAAATCAAGAGCACAACTCATCAGTAACGCATCCTCGCCATCGCCATAGTAGCCACGACGGATACAGTCATCATTAAATCCAAACTCACGATAAAGGGCAATTGCAGCAAGATTGCCGGCGCGCACCTCCAGACAAGCCGAATCGGCATTGATGGCTCTTGCTTGAGTAAAAACATGCTCAAGCAGGCGACGAGCAACCCCTTTGCGACGAAAATCGGGGGCAGTCGCAACATTGAGAATATGCATCTCGCCGGCGGCAAGCCAATAACAGATATAGCCTGCGAGTTCCCCCTGTGATAATAAGAGGTCGACCCGTGAGTAGATCGCGTCTAACTCTTGCTGAAATTGTAATTCTGTCCAGGGACGCGGATATGACGCGCACTCTATCGCCAACACTGCAGGCAAATCGGTCGGTTCACAACCCTGGATTAAAAAATCGGTCTGCGCAAAAACTATGACAACCCCCGACAGCAACCGGCATTCCAATTAACGATTGCAGAAAATCGTGATAAAATCATCACCAGGCTATCGATTAGCGACCAGCAGTCAAGCTGATATTCAATTGCCCATAATATATGTTTTCAACTACTGGCTGTAAAGACGATTATCCCCGAGAAACCATCGCTGCATAGCGGTTGACAAACGCAAGACCCGATGCTCTAATGACCGGCCTTTTCCACCTGCACAAGGAGTACAGCGTGAGCGATAATAAGAAGATTTCCTACAAGGACGCCGGGGTCGACATCGAGGCGGGCAACCGTTTCGTTGAAATGATTAAACCGCTGGTCAAAGCGACAATGCGCCCCGAGGTTCTCTCGGACATCGGCGGATTCGGCGGGCTTTTCTCGCTCAACAGCAGCAAATACAAACAGCCCACGCTGGTCGCGGCAACCGATGGTGTCGGTACCAAGCTGAAGATGGCCTTCGCCCTCGATAAGCACGATACTGTCGGCATTGACCTGGTCGCCATGTGCGTCAACGACCTCGTTGTTCAGGGGGCCGAACCACTCTTCTTTCTCGACTACCTGGCAACCGGGAAACTCTCGCCGGAGAAAGCGGTCGAGATCATGAAGGGCATAACGGAAGGCTGCCTGCAAGCAGGCTGCGCATTGCTCGGTGGTGAAACCGCCGAGATGCCCGGCATGTATCAGGATGGCGAATACGATCTGGCCGGCTTTAGCGTCGGTGTGGTCGATCGTGAAATGATCGTCGATGGCTCGGCCATCAACACCGATGACCAGATTCTCGGCATTGCCTCAAACGGCCTACACAGCAATGGCTATTCGCTGGCACGCAAGATCCTGCTTGAAAAAATGGAACTGCCCCTTGATGAGACGCCCGCAGGCCTGTCGGTGCCCCTCGGGGATGCCCTGATCACCCCGACCCGCATCTACGTGAAAAGCATCCTCAATCTGCTGCGCGACTTCAAGATCAAAGGGATCGCCCACATCACCGGCGGTGGCCTCCTCGAGAACATTCCACGCGTGCTGCCGCGTAATTGCAAGGCGATCATCGACTGCGACAGTTGGGAGAAGCCCGATATTTTCGAGTTATTACGTGAAGGCGGGAACCTGGATGACTATGAA
>JAUXIR010000296.1 GCA_030620915.1 Geopsychrobacter sp.
CCAAAATGCTGCAACGCAGCCTGGTCAAACAGGGACTGGCGGTTCGCCTTGAAACCAAGGTCGAATCTGCGGAAAAAGTAAAAGACGGATTCAGTATCGGTCTCAGCAGCAAAAAAGGCGTGGAGACCATCGAGGCCGAAATCATTCTGGTTGCGACCGGTCGACGGGCGCAAACCCAGGGGCTTGGACTCGATAGCGTCGGTCTGGCCGCCAATGAGGGGGGCTTTCTCGAGGTCGATGAAAACTACCAGACCAAAGCCCCCGGCATCTATGCTATCGGAGACCTGATCCCCGGTCCGATGCTGGCGCACAAAGCCAGCGACGAAGGCGTGGTCTGCGTCGAACGCATGGTCGGGCAGCAGGCCAGTCTCAACTATCAAGCGATCCCAGCCGTCACCTATACCCACCCGGAGGTTGCCAGCGTCGGTCGCAGCGAGGCGGGACTTAAAGCGGATGAGATCCCCTTTGCCACCGGCAAGTTCTATTTTGCCGCCAGCGGCCGCGCGCTCGCCATGAATGACAGTGACGGCTTCATCAAGGTGCTCGCCGATCCGGAGAGCGGGCGCATCCACGGCATCCACATCATCGGCCCCCATGCGTCAGAGTTGATTGCCGAAGCAACCACGGTGATCAATTTCGGCGGGAGCGTCCACGACATGGCGGTCACCTGCCATGCGCACCCGACCCTGGCGGAAGCGCTGCGCGAGGCCGCATTGGCCGTCACCAAGGAGGCGATTCACGCCTGAGCTGAGCCTGTTTATTCCCAGCCATGACCTCTTGACAAAAGTTGGCCGAACCGCGAGAATCCAGATTCCATTCAGGCCGGAGACCTACCTTCTCCGGCCTGAATTGTTTGAGTAAAAAAAGTTCCCCAATCTCCCCACAAATCGAGGTCGAATTGAAATCACTGAAGAAACTGTTGCTGCTGCTCATCATCATCGGGCTGATTGCCGCCGCGTTCACCTATTTCCGTGACACCGCCGCCCCAATCGCAAGGCTGACACCGGGAACCGGTCCAATTTCGAACAAAATTGCCCTGGCCCTGGATCTGCGCGACGAGGGAACCGGGCTGAAAACCCTGCTGGTCGAAGCCGTCCAGGGGGAAAAGCGCCAGGTCCTGCTTAGGCAGGAATTCCCCCCCCAGACCATGCAAGCGCAGCTCGACTTGTCCCTCGCGGACAAGAAACTTAAAGAAGGACCGCTGACCATTGAAGTCACCAGTGGCGATCAGGCGATCTATCACCTGGGCAAGGGGAACAGTAGCAAGATCAGCTTTGATCTGGTCTACGACAGCCGCCCACCGATCATTTCAATCCTGAGCCGCACCCATAATTTCCGTCACGGCGGCGCGGGCCTGGTGCGCTACCGGCTCAACGAAGAGACTGAAGAATCCGGATTCCTGGTCGGCGACCACTTTTACCCCGGCTTCAAGCAGGATTCGGGCGATTTCATTGTGCTCGGCAGTTGGCCCTGGGATTTGAAAGCAGCCGATTTTATCCCACGCATCATGGCGCGAGATCTGGCGGGCAATGAGCGTCAAGCCGGCATCTATTTCCATACGATTGAACGCAAATTCAGACAGCGCCAGATCAACCTGCCCGACAGTTTTCTGCAGCAAAAGGCCCCTGAATTCGAAACACTGGCCCCCGGCCTGAGCGATCCCCTCGAAATCTTTCTCAAGGTTAATGGCGATGTCCGTGCGGACAACCGACAAAAAATGATTGAAATTTCGCGTCAGACCGCTCCGCTGCCACTCTGGGAGGGTGCGTTCAGCCGCCAGCCAGGGGCATCGACCCTGGCCGTTTTCGCTGACACCCGTGACTACCTGTACAAGGGCAAGAAGGTCGATCATGCCACCCACCTTGGTTTCGATCTGGCCTCGGTTGCCCGCGCCAAAATCATTGCCGCCAATGCCGGTGAGGTCGTCTTTGCCGATTATCTCGGCATCTACGGTCAATGTGTTGTTATCGATCACGGCCTCGGGCTGCAAACCCTTTACGCCCATATGAGCCAGCTGGATGTGGCACCGGGGGATCAAGTCAGTCGCAAACAGCCGATCGGCCGCTCCGGTGCTACCGGCATGGCCGGCGGCGACCATCTGCACTTCGGCGTATTTATTTCAGGGGTTCCGGTCCAGCCGCTCGAATGGTGGGATGCCAGTTGGCTCAAGAACAATATCACCAGTAAACTGCAGATGCAGTGATCTGCTTGACAGGGAAAAGCTTCTGCACTACAAGAGTTCTTTCCAAAAAAATTCATGTCGTCAAACGAAAGGTGGACCCGATGAAAAAACTGCTTGCCCTTCTGGCTATACTGGCCCTGCTGACGGCCTGTACCTCCAACGATCAAAAAACTGCCGAGCCGATTGCCAAAGCACCCGCCGAGAAGCAGATCAAAGCCGGCTTCATCTATGTTGGCCCGGTTGGCGATGCCGGCTGGACCTGGTCTCACGATCAGGGTCGGATCGAAATGGAAAAAGCCGACTATGTGGCCCCCTCGACCTTCATTGAGTCGGTCCCTGAAGGTGCCGAATCAGCTCGCGTCATCAACGGACTGGTACAAAAAGGTCACAATCTGATCTTCACCACCAGCTTCGGTTATATGGATGCGACCTTAGACGTCGCCGCTAAAAATAAAGATGTCGTCTTCATGCACTGCTCCGGCTACAAGTCGGCCGAGAATGTCGGCACCTACTTCGGTCGCATGTATGAACCGCGCTACCTTTCAGGGATTATCGCCGGCAAAATGACTAAAACCAACAGCATCGGTTACGTTGCCGCCTTCCCGATCCCCGAGGTTATTCGTGGCATCAACGCCTTCACCCTCGGTGTTCGCAGCGTCAACCCGCAAGCCAAGGTCAAAGTCGTCTGGACCCAGACCTGGTTCGATCCAGGCGTCGAACGGGATGCCGCCGACAGCCTGCTCGATGTCGGTGCCGATGTGCTGGCCATGCATCAGGACGCACCCGCGACCCTGCAGGCCGCCGAAGCCCGTGGTGCCTATGTTATCGGTTACAATAGCGATACGCGTAAATTCGCGCCCAACGCCTTCCTGACCGCACCGGTCTGGAACTGGGCCTCGGTCTACACCAAGACCGCCGCCGAAGTGAAAGACGGCAGCTGGAAGAGCGAGCAGATCTGGTGGGGGATGAAGGAGAAACTGGTCGAACTGGCTCCGATGAGCGACAAGGTCCCGGCCGAGGTTCAAGCCCTGGTCGCCGAGAAACAGCAAGCGATCATCGACGGCAGCCTGCGGCCCTTCACCGGCCCGCTTAAGGATCAGAA
>JAUXIR010000185.1 GCA_030620915.1 Geopsychrobacter sp.
AGCTTTTGGATCTGCGGCTCGGAATTTTCTGGTACCTGTGGCAGCTCCCCGTCAACCTCGAAGTGCATGGCTCCCAATACATTGAAGAGCAGCACCGACGAATCCGCGACCGTGGCTCGTCCCGATTCGGTGACAATCTGGGGATGATTGATCGCGAGCGGGTCGAGGCATTCACGAATCGTCGCAACCAGAATCTGGCAATACTCATCCAGGTTATAGTTGCGCGAGTGCGGTGCTTCACCCGAGCCGGTGTAGTCGATGGCCAGGCCGCCACCGAAATCGATCGTGCCCATCGGCGCACCCTCGGCCACCAGTTCGCTATAGAAACGACAGGTCTCAAGGACGCCGGTGCGGATATCGTTAATATCAGGGATCTGCGACCCGAGGTGACAGTGGAGCAGTTGCAGGCAATCGAGCATCTGCGCCGCCTTGAGTTGATCCAGCGCGGTGAGCAGTTGCGGGGTGTTCAGGCCGAAACTGCTGCGGTCACCGCTGGTTTCAGTCCAGAGCCCGCCGACCTTGGTAGAAACCTTGGTGCGCACCCCGATCAGCGGGCGGATGCCGAGCGCGCTGCTGCGTTCGATTAGGAGTGGCAGTTCACCGGGGGATTCAATCACGAAGAAACATCGATAGCCTAAACGGGTTGCCCAGAGACCGAGATCGATATACTCGTAATCCTTGTAGCCATTGAGGATCAACAACCCCGTTTCAGGGAGGCAGGCCAGCGCCAGCACCAGTTCGGCCTTGCTGCCTGCTTCCAGCCCATGTCCCAGAGGTGCGCCGATGCGGGTGATCTCATCGATGACCTGACGTTGCTGGTTGACCTTGACCGGAAATACCCCCCGGTAGCTACCATTATAGTTCTGGTCGGCGATTGCTTGGGCGAAGCTCTGATGCAGGCGCCTGAGGCTGGTATCAAGCAGATCGACAAAGCGGAGCAGCACCGGCAACCCATAGCCGCGCTCGCGAATTCCCTTAATAATCTCCGGTAGCGCGACCTGAACCCCTGTGCCGTCAAGCTCGACCTGGACACAGACCTGGCCAGCGTCGTTGATGGTAAAGCGGTCCTTGCCCCAACGCTCAATGCCGTAGAGCTGGCGCGATTCTGCCGCAGACCAAGGGCTGTCAGGGGTGATCTTCATCGGCTGTTCTGCTCGATATTTTCACGGGCGAAGGTTGGCAGCATAAAGGCACCAAGGTGCAGATCTTCATTGTAGTATCTGGTGTGAAAGTCGCGTTTTGCCGCCCGTTGGTGATTGAAGTCCTTGACCGGGTGATATCGTTTGCTGGCAAAGGCGAAGCTCCAGAGGCCGCTCGGGTAGGTCGGGATAAAGGCCTGATACATTTCGACGATCGGAAAGACCTTGCGCAGATTTGCATACATGTTTTTCTGGATTTCGGCGTGATAGAAGGGAGACTCGCTCTGTGCGACCATGATGCCGTCATCCTTGAGCGCGCCCGAGACCAGGCGATAGAAGTCTTCTTCAAATAGACCGACTGCCGGACCGATCGGGTCGGTCGAGTCGACCAGGATGATGTCGAATTCGTTCTGGTGCTCGCGGATATAGGCCAGTCCGTCATCGATATGTAGTTTAACTTTCGGGTGTTTGCCGTCGATGGCGCTGGCAAGACCGGGGAGCAGTTCGACCGATTTGTCGACCACCAGGCCGTCTATTTCGCACAGGGTCGCCAGTTCGACGCCGGGATGCCGGACGATTTCGCGGATACTGCCGCCATCGCCACCACCGATCACCAGCACCTGTTTGGGGTCGGGATGAACAAACATCGCCGGATGCACAATCATGTCGTGATAGATAAATTCATCCCGCTCGGTGCACATCACCAGGCCGTCGAGCAGCATCATCCGTCCGTATTCTGCAGTTTCGATAATATCGAGCTGCTGGAATTCGCTTTTGCCCGAAAAGAGGGTCTGCTTCACCTTGAGGGTGATGCCGACATTCTCGCCATGTTTTTCGGTGTACCACATGTCCATAAGCTTTTTCTCTCTGTCGCGCAAATAATTGATATTTGGAGGAGCGGTGTATTTTAACCAGAATTCAGAGCGATAGTGTATTTATTCTTTGCTTTATGCTAAGAAAATACCTGGGCAGCCAGGTGGACTTCCCATGAACAGGCTGCTGGTGCAGCATATCAATTATTGGCGATCAAGGGGATCAACTTATGACCAACAACATTGAACGGATCGGATTTATTGGTGGCGGCAACATGGCCGAAGCGATCATCAAGGGACTGCTTGAGGCCGCCTGTCCGACCGAGAAGATTCTGGTCGCCGAACCGAGTGACCTGCGGCGTGAGCATCTGGCCGAAGCCTATGCTGTCAATGTGACCAGTGATAATCTCGAAGTCATCCGTCGGTGTGATGTCGTGGTGCTGGCGGTCAAGCCGCAGATCGCCGATGAGGTCATCGCCGGCTTTGCCAGTGTCTACCGTAAGGAGACGTTGTTGGTTTCGATTCTGGCCGGAGCTTCCTGTGCGCATATTGAACATCATTTCGATATGGCGGCTCGGGTGGTGCGGGTGATGCCGAACACGCCTGCGCTGGTCGGCGAAGGGGCTACGGCGATCTGCCAGGGGCACAACACCAGCCAAGAGGACCTGTTGCTGGTGCGTCACCTGTTTGAAACCGTCGGGCAGGTGCAGGTCATAGATGAGCGACAGATGGATGCCGTCACCGGTCTTTCCGGTTCGGGCCCGGCTTATGTCTACACGATTATTGAAGCGCTGGCCGATGGCGGGGTGCGCGAAGGCCTGCGTCGCGACATTGCCCACGCGCTGGCCGTGCAGACGGTGGTTGGTGCGGCGCTGATGGTGCGCGAAACCGGCGAGCATCCGGCGATCCTGCGGGATCGGGTCTGTTCGCCCGGCGGCACGGCGATTACCGGCGTCAGTACCCTCGAAAAAAATGGTCTGCGCACCACCCTGATGGAGGCGGTCAGCGCGGCGGCAGCCCGTTCACGTGAGTTGGGCGGAGAATAACGCACAATCCGTAATTGCAAGTTTTCGCATAAGGGCCGCTGTGGACAATCTGTCTGCAGCGGCTCTTTTGTAGGAGCAAGACAAGGCATTTTTTAACGCAGAGGCGCGGAGAAACGCAGAGGCGGGGAGAAAAGCCTATAAGTCTGGTTTATTTTTAAACAAAATAGAGCTGACCTTTCTCTCCATCTCTGCGCTCTCAGTTTCTCTCTGCGTCTGCGTTAAAATACGTTTTTGCTCTCCTTGGTGCCTTGGTGGCCAACAGCCTTGCTTTTTGCTCGGACTGTTTTTGCGTAAAACAGAAGACACAATTGACCCGTTTATGCGATAATGCATTGAGATGCAAGCATGCATAAGGAGTTTCTGTGGGCAATAGCAAAAGTAATGAACGGACCATTGAGGAGCTGAACCGCGAACTGAACGCGATCATCAACTCCTCTTCGGACGGGCTCTTCGTCTGCCGGGCCGATGGCACCGTTATCCGGGTCAACCCGGCCTCGGAACGCATGCATCATATCAAGGCGGATGAGGTGCTCGGGCGAAATATCGCGGCGTTGGTTGAAGAGGGCTTTATCGACCGCAGTGCTGCTCTGGAAGCGATTCGCAGCCGTAAACAGGTCAGTCTGTTGCAGAACCATCGCGGGCGTAAGCTGATGTCGACCGGCACCCCGGTGTTTGATGAACAGGGTGAGCTGGCGCTGGCGGTGGTCACCGTGCGTGACGTGACCGAGATCGATCAGTTGCAACGCAGTATTGAGGAGGAGGAGGCCCGCAGCAGTCAGTTTCGTGAACAGATGCTGGCGATGCAGCAGCTTGAGCTGGAATCACGTCAGATTATCGCGCGCAGCCCCGGCATGATCCAACTTCTGCAGCAGGCCGTGCGTGTTGGTGGTGTCGATTCGACGGTACTGATTCTGGGTGAATCCGGCGTTGGTAAGGGGCTGGTGACCGACCTGATCCACAGTCATTCCAAGCGTGCTCAGGGGCCGATGATCCGTATCAACTGCGGAGCGATCCCTGAAACCCTGATCGAATCGGAATTGTTCGGTTATGAAAAAGGCGCCTTTACCGGGGCTACGAGTGCCAAGCCCGGTTATTTCGAACTGGCCGACGGTGGCACCCTGTTTCTGGATGAGGTCGCCGAACTGCCGGCCGCCTCTCAGGTCAAGTTGCTCCGTTTTCTGGAAGACGGGTGCATCAGCCGGCTGGGGGCGACTTCCAGCATCGCCGTGGATGTGCGCGTGCTGGCTGCGACCCATCGCAATCTGGAAAAGATGGTGACCGATGAGCTGTTTCGGCTCGATCTCTTCTATCGTCTCAATGTTATTCCGCTCACGGTCCCGCCTCTGCGGGAACGTCGCGACTGTTTGCTGCCCCTCTTGCGTCACTATGTCGAGCACTGTTCGGCCCATATCGGAGTCACCCGCCGCCTCGGCCGTGCTGCGGTTGAGAGCCTGCTGGCCTATGACTATCCGGGAAACGTGCGCGAGCTGATGAACCTGTGTGAACGTCTGGTGGTGATGTCGGAAAC
>JAUXIR010000265.1 GCA_030620915.1 Geopsychrobacter sp.
ACTCTTGCAGAGGGAACTCGACCCCGGCAGTCCTCTGACCGAGTACCCACAGGTGATGATTCGTGAAACCGAACGGGTCAATAATATCATCGAGGAGCTGCTTGACCTGTCGCGAGCCCGCCCGGCGATCAGAAACGAAGTCAATATCGGCCAGGTTCTCAATGAGATTGTGCTTCTGCAGCGCCAGTCTTTCCTCGAAAAAGAGGTGAAATTCATAATCTATCTGGACCCGAGCATCCCCTCGATTCGTGGAGACCGGAGCCTTTTGACCCAGCTCTTTCTGAACCTGATCAAGAATGCCGGTGAAGCGGTTGAGCAGGGCGGGGAAATACGCGTCACAACCAGAATCGACTCAGACTATCACCTGAGTACCCCGGGAGAACGCGCAGTCCCTCTGGTCCAGATTGTCGTCGAGGATAACGGTCCGGGAATCCCGGCTGAGGATCGTGAACGGATTTTCACGCCCTTCTATACGACAAAAACCGGCGGCACCGGGCTAGGACTCGCCACCTGTCAGAAGATCGTCAGCGATCATCATGGCCTGCTCAGCGTTCAAAACCGCAAAGAAGGTGGCAGCGCTTTTATCATTTCGCTCCCACTGCATAGACACTAAAATCATTACCATAGAGACAAAAGAAGTCTCTCATTGCCCGTGAAGGGAAAACAGACCATGTCAATTCGCCGCATTCTTGTTGCCGATGATGAAGAGAGTATCCGTTGGGTTTTATCCAAGTCCCTTAAAAAACAGGGATTCAGCGTCGATCTCGCCGAAGACGGTCTGCAGGCGCGACAGCTTTCGCGCAAGAACCGCTACGATCTTGCAGTCCTCGACATAAAAATGCCGGGTCTGCAGGGGATTGAACTTCTACAGATCCTGCAGCAGGAGAGTCCCGAAACCCTGGTCGTGGTGATGACCGCCGAATCGACCATGGAGAATGCGGTTGCGGCGATGAAGAACGGTGCCTATGACTACCTGACCAAACCCTTCGATCTCGATGCTCTCGACGCGATTATCCTTAAGGCCCAGAAAGCGGCGGCCGTTTCCGACCAACTCGGTCAGCTGCGCGATGAGATTCAGGACCAGTATCGCTTTGGGCGCACCATCATCGGCAACAGCCAGGCGATGCAGGAAGTCTACAAGGTTGTCGGACGGGTTGCGGCCTCCGATGTCACCGTCTTGATCACCGGTGAGAGCGGCACCGGCAAGGAGTTGATCGCCCGCGCCCTCCACTACAACAGTCCACGCCTGGGCAAGCCCTTCATCGCCATCAACTGTGCCGCCATTCCTCGCGAGCTGCTGGAGAGTGAACTGTTTGGTCACGAAAAGGGCGCCTTTACCGGTGCGACTGAACGCAAGGCAGGCAAGTTTGAACAGGCCAACGGCGGCACACTCTTCCTCGATGAAATCGGCGACATGCCGCTCGAGCTGCAGGCCAAACTGCTGCGTGTCCTGCAGGAGAAAGAGATCACCCGTACCGGCGGTAGCAGCACCATCGCAGTCGACGTGCGGATCGTTGCCGCCAGCAATCAGAACCTGACCGCCATGGTGACTGATAAAGCCTTCCGTGAAGACCTCTTCTACCGGCTGAATGTGGTGCCGATCGTCCTGCCGCCGTTGCGCAAGCGCATGGAAGATATTCAGGATTTAGCGGAATTCTTCCTGCACCGCGCCCAGCAGGAGATGGGGGTCAATGTCAGCGAACTGAGCAAGGAGGCCATCGCCCTGCTCAAACAGCACAGCTGGCCGGGGAATATCCGTGAGCTTGAGAATCTGATCAAGCGCGCCAGCCTGCTCACTCCCAACCATGTGCTATTGCCGTCTGACTTTCCCGGGCTGGGAAGTTCCGACGAACTGGGCAAGCAGGAAGATTCCCTCGAGGCCCTGGTTGCACGCAAGCTGCAGAACAGCCTGGCTCAAATGAACCTGCAGGAACTCGACAACCTCTACGAGATGGTTCTGCATCAGGTCGAGCGACCGCTGATCAACATCATCCTGCAGCAGACCCGCTGCAACCAGGTCCGCACAGCTGAAATTCTCGGCATCAACCGCAACACCCTGCGGAAGAAGATTAAGACTCTGGGAATCAAGGTAAAGCGTGGGGAATAGGGAGGTCAGTCTTCAACCAGGAGAATCTTCCGACGGGCGATATAAACCACATTCTCTTCGATGATAAAGAGCAAAAAGCGCTTCTGCTGATCCAGGAAATCCTTGACGCGATTATTGCCGCTAGGCAGATTTACATGGATGCGCGCGTCCAGTGTCTCTCCAACCGAAGTGGTCACACGCACGCGGTGTTCTTCACCTATAGCCAGGATTGGATCAAATTCGGTTTCTGCCGAGACCGACAGGGCGACGATTTGAGTTAGGTTGACTAACTTCAGACCCTCCGCGGTCCGAACCGGCAGAAAGTTATTTTCACCGTTCAAGACCTCACCGACCCTCTGTGTCCCTGCCTGATGCAGCCCATGCAGTTGGAGGAACATCTCACCGCTCAACCTTGCCCCATTGGTCAAAACAAGCTCAACGGTACGCGCCTCAACACTGATGTGATGATCCTCCATTTCAGGCTCCTGCCTTCTGAGGCTGGGCGGTGAACAGACTCTTATTCACCGCAAAACGACGGGCTTCGTCGATATCGATCCGCTTGTCATTCAACAACTCTTGAAGTGCCTGATCCATCAATTGCATCCCATCTTTGCGACCGGTCTGAATAACCGAAGGGAGCTGAAAGGTCTTTCCCTCCCGAATCAGGTTGGCACAAGCCGCATTGACCTTCAGAATCTCCAGCGCCGCACAGCGCTTGCCATCCACCGTACGTAACAACTGCTGAGCAACCACCCCACGCATCGATTCCGACAGCATGGTGCGTATCTGCTCCTGCTGGGTTGTCGGGAAAACGTTGACCAGACGATCAACGGTCTTGGCGGCACTGCTGGTGTGCAGCGTTCCGAAAACCAGGTGTCCGGTTTCAGCCGCCGTTATGGCGAGCTCTATGGTTTCCAGATCACGCATCTCGCCGACCAGGATAATATCGGGGTCTTCACGCAAGGCGGCCTTGAGCGCCGAGGCGAAACTGTCGGTATGCACCCCGACCTCACGCTGGTTGATCAAGCTTTTGCGGCTCTGGTGGACAAACTCGACCGGGTCTTCAACGGTCAAGATATGTTCATTACGGGTCCGGTTGATATGGTCGATCATCGCGGCAAGGGTCGTCGATTTACCACTACCGGTCGGACCTGTGACCAGGATAAGTCCCTTTTTATATTCGGTCATATCGAGCACAGCCTGGGGCAGGCCCAACTGTTCGACCGTCAGAATTTCAGCCGGAATAATCCGAAAAACCGCACTGATGCCCATCCGTCCCATGAAAATATTGGCCCGAAACCGCGCATTGAGTGCCGCAACCTCATAGGCGAAATCGAGGTCATGACGTTCTTCGAACTCAGTGCGCTGAGCCTCAGTCATGATTTCGTAGATCAAAACCCTATACTGCTCATGGCTCAAGACCTGATTCATGGCCGGTTTTAGTTGCCCGGAGACACGGATTATAGGCGGATTGGCTGGAGAGAGGTGCAGGTCTGAACCACCCTGCTGCTGAAGCA
>JAUXIR010000319.1 GCA_030620915.1 Geopsychrobacter sp.
ATCGATAATCGACCATAGCTATTCCTTTGAAAATCAAATATGAGTAGCATCTGAAAGACTTGGACTAAAGTCCATAGTTTTTACTAGCGTGATGGAACAATAAAACAGCCCAGCAGCCGGAGGTAGCCAACTGCTGGGCTGTCAGAAGGGATGATAGACCTCCGCCCCTCTCCAGAGGCAGAACACCGTTATTCTTTCTTGGTAAATGGAAATTAATAATAAATATCAGCCATTAGGCACTGGGCTTGGGGCGCTAGGTTCAAACCGAAAAACCTATGTTCTGATTTTGATCTATCCGCGCTATCTGCGGTCATCCGCGGCGAAAAGGCCGTTAAAACCTTCGTGTTTAACCTGCTTCCAACAACTCGAGTAAGGTCAGGCTTTCCAAGTGGTAGGTCTGCGGAAACATATCAAGCGGTCGGCTCTCTATCAGACGGTAGCCACCCGCTAACAGCAGTTTCAAATCGCGCGCCAGGGTCATCGGATCACAGGAGACATAGAGGATCCGTTTAACGCGTTGTTTCAGCAGGTCGGCAACGACCTCCTTCGCCCCGCAGCGCGGCGGGTCGAGCAGAACCAGATCGAAGCCTTTTTCGCCGCCGAGTGCGGCGTAGGCACCCTGGGCCGGCCGGGCGATAAAATCGATATTGGTCAGCCGATTGTGGCGGGCATTGAGCCTGCCCTGAGCAATCGATCCGGCGTGCTCTTCGACCGCGACCAGCTTCGCCACCCGTCGCGCGAACGGCAGGCTGAAATTACCCATTCCACAGTAGAGATCGAGGACGCGCCACTCCTTTTTAAGTGCGGCAAGGCGCAGGGCTTCGGCGACCATCCGCCGGTTCTGGGCCAGATTGATCTGGGCGAAGCCACCGGCGCCATAGGCCAGCGGCAAGGCGGGGGAATCGACCTCGATGGTCAGCTCGACCGGTCCGCCAATATGACGCAGGCTCGATTTGGAGCCAGAACGCAGAAAAAGCGCGAGGGATTGGGTCCGCTGCAGTGGTTTCAAACATGCGGCCAGGCCAGCCGCATCCTTGCCCGCATAATGAAGAACCAGGCGGACCTGCGCGCCATCACCCCCACCATCCCCGATCTCCATGTCGATCTGGCTCAGCTGTGCCGCGAAGGGGCTGTGCTGCAAGAGCGCGCGCAACTCCGGCAACAGTTGGTTGAAGGCCGGTGCAGCGACCGGACAGGATTCAATATCGATGACAAAATGGCTGCCGGGTCGATAAAAACCGATGGCCAGTCTGCCATCGGTGAGCAGACGGCACTTAAACTGGACCCGACTGCGGTAATGCCATGCGACCGGCGATGCGAGGATCGGCGAGATCCGTTCAGCAGCAACGCCACACTGGCGTTGCAGGCTGTCACGAAAGATCTGTTCCTTATACCGCAACTGCTCGGCATAGGGGAGCATCTGCCACTGGCAGCCGCCACATTCGCCGAAGACCGGGCAAACGGGTGCGCAACGTTGCGGCGACTCCTGCTCGAAGCGCACCGCTTCAGCCTCGGCATAACGCTTCTTCTCGCGCAGCAGGCGCGCCCAGACCAGATCACCGGGCACGGCACCGCGCACGAAGATCACCCGACCGTCGAAACGCGCGACCCCATTGCCGCCAAAGGCGAGCGATTCGATCTCAAGTGGACCGATCAGCCCATGCTGCACGATCAGTCCTTGCCCTGCGGGCTGAGTTTGTCGGCGGCAAAGTTGAGGGTAGCAAAGTAATCTTCATTATTTTCAGCGCGACGAATCAGCTCAACGCTTCCGTCAGCACAGAGCAGCAGCTCCTTGGGACGCAGGCGACCATTGTACTGAAAGCCCATGGCATGGCCATGGGCGCCGGTATCATGGATCATCAACAGATCACCCTCTTCGATCTTCGGCAGTTCACGCTGTACGGCGAACTTGTCATTATTTTCACACAGCGATCCAACCACATCATAGACCTGGTCATGAGGTTGCTCGTCTTTGCCGATCACATCGATGTGATGATAGGCCTCATACAGAGCCGGACGCATCAAGGCCGACATGCAACTGTCAACACCGACATAATTGCGGTAGGTCTGCTTATGGTTGATGGCACGGGTGATAAGGGCGCCGTGGGGACCGGTCATGAAACGACCACTCTCCATCACCATCTTCGGAACATAGCCGTGTGTCGTTTTGAACTGGTCGAACTGCGCGGTGATCTCCTGCGCCATCGCCTTAAGGTCAAGCGGCGCTTGCTCGGGACGATAAGGGATACCGAAGCCACCACCGATATTGACAAATTCGAAGCGGATGCCGAGTTCTTTCTCGACCAGTGCGGTAATTTCCAGCAGCATGCGCGCAGTCTCGACCATGTAGCTGTAATCGAGTTCATTCGAAGCGACCATGGTGTGCAGACCGAAGCGGGTGGCACCCTTCTCGCGCGCCCTGGAATAGGCCTCAATCACCTGATCGTGGGTCACACCATACTTGGCTTCGACCGGATTACCAATGATCACATTGCCGGTACGGCGTGGTCCCGGATTGTAACGGAAGCAGACCAGCTCCGGCAGCTGCGGCACCTTGTCGAGCAGCGTGATATCATCCAGATTGAGGATGCATCCACCATCCTGGGCAGCAAAGCGGAACTCCTCTTCGGTGGTGTTGTTCGAGGTAAACATGATCTGATCACCACTGGCTCCGACCTCGCGGCAAAGGATCAGTTCCGGGATCGAGCTGCAGTCGAAGCCGAACCCCATATCGAGCATGAGTTCAAGGATGCGGCGGTTCGGCAACGACTTGACCGCATAATATTCCTGAAATCCTTCGATCCCGGCAAAGGAGGCCTTCAGATTCTCACCGGTCTGGCGGATGCCGATCTCATCGTAAATATGAAAAGGGGTTCCGTAGTGTGCTGCGATCTCTTCAACAACGGGCTGCAAGCGGGACTTAAAATCATTGGACATCGGCATGGGACAGGCTCCTTATTGATTCAGATTTATTTTTCGGGTTTCTTTGAGAATATCGAGCACAATTTGCGCACTGACCTGGGTGACGCCATCGATCGCGGCAAAGTCCGCACGCAGGCAACGACCCAACTCC
>JAUXIR010000012.1 GCA_030620915.1 Geopsychrobacter sp.
CCCACAGCCGTTCAGAGGGCGAGGATATCGAAGAAGAGCGGCGCCTCTGCTACGTAGGGATGACCCGTGCGATGGAGCGCCTCTATCTGACCCATGCCCGCCGTCGCCGGATCTATGGCAGCTATCAGTACAACCCGCCGAGCCGTTTTCTGGCCGAAATCCCTGAAGCGGTTCTGGCGAGCCGCCCGCAGCCGGTAGCTCCAAGCGGTCATAACCTCGCAGCTCTTTTTGCAGGGGGGGATTCCTCGCCGACCGAAGAGAGCGAAGAGGCAACCGAAGAGCCGTTCGAAGAGGTTGAAATTGTACCCGAGGCCGAAGAGGGGTTGTGTCTGGGGATGAGGGTTCGGCACGTTAAATTCGGGGTCGGAACCGTGCGGCGCCTTGAAGGCAGCGGTGAGAGCCAGAAGGTGACCGTCTATTTCAAATCGGTCGGTCCCAAGAAATTACTGTTGCGTTTTGCCGGCCTTGAACCTGCCTGATAGAGAAGAGTTAACGAAGAACCGATGACAGACCTGAATCCGACATTTCATCTGCTGGTGGTCGACGATAATCCGACCAACCTTGAGTTGATGGCTCGCATCGTTGAGAGCCAACTGCCCGAGGTGCGCAGTTTTACCGCGCGCAGCGCCGAAGAGGGATTTCGTCTGATTGAAGCCGAGCGGATCGATGGCGCCTTCGTTGACGTTCAGATGCCGCAAATCGATGGCTTTGAGATGTGTCGAAGGCTCAAGGGCGATCCGCTGACGGCGCATATCCCGGTGGTGCTGCTGACGGCGCATATTGCGACCCCGCAGAGTCGGGCCGAAGGCCTTGATGCCGGTGCCCAGGATTTTATCTCGCAGCCGGTCAGCAATATCGAGATGTTGGCGCGTATTCGGGTGATGTTACGTTTGCAGCGAGAGCGTGAAAATCTGACACTGCAGAATCATCAGTTGCATCAGAAGCTCGAGAGCAATGTTGCGGCCTTGCGTTGGTTGACCGGTTTGGTTGATGCCGGCAGCAACGCGACGCTCGATCCCAAACTGCTTGAAAGACTGGCCTCCGGGTTTGATGGCGCACAAGAACCAACACCGGATCAGTTTGCCAACTGGCTGCTGCCGGAACTGCCGAGCGGTTGGCAGGATGCTCTGCTGAAACTGGCGCTGCTTGAAACGATTCCCCTTGAGCTGGCTCGTCGTCTGACAGCGCTCGAGGATGTCGAAGCGATTCTCGATTATCTCTGGCGACACAATTACCATGTCGAAACGGTCGCTGGCGGGTACCGCTTTGATGAGCGCCTGCATGGATATCTGCGGGAACAGGCGCGAATGCTGTTGAGCGAAGAAGATCAATTGGACGTTCATCGTCTGGCTGCCGGTTGGTTTCAGGAGAAAACCGATTTTTGGTCCGCACTCCGTCATCTTCTGCAGGGACGACTCTTCGAAGAGTTTGAACTTCTCTTGAGTCAGACCGGACTTTTGTTGATAGCGACAGCTCCCACGAATGCGAGTGCTTTACTTGAACTGGTGCCGGAAGGGCTGGCGGCCAAACAGGGATGGCTCGCCCTGTTCGTCGGCAGCTGTAAACTCCTCTTTTCTCCTGCTGCCGTCGATAACTGGCTCGAATTGGCCAGGGTCCGTTTTGTCGCCAGCGGCGATCGCCGCGGGGAACTTTTAGTGCTGTCTCAGCAGGTCCGGCAGCACCTGTTTATCGATGGTCGCTTCGCCTTTGGCCGCGAACTCTTGCCGCGCATCCAGGAACTGTTAATCGAGCAACAGGAAGATCTCGATCCGGTAAATCTGTCTATGGTCCATTATTCCCTGGCATTAGGTCTGGGTTTTTTTGCTGGGGACTTGGCGCGCGGAGAGCTGTCGGCGCGCACATGTCTGCAGATGGCGCAACGAAGTCGACTGCCGGACCTTGAGCTTGAGGGTCGGATTGCTTGCGGCTATATGGCGTTGTTGCAGGGCAGCAGTTTTGTTGCCTGCTCTGAAGTAGAAAATGCTTGGCAGCTCTGCGCTGACGGCGCAAGTGGCTCGGTATTTTTTTATCTCATGACGGCCAATTTACTGCTGCACACCGGTGACCTGAACGGCTATCGTGCACAGCGACGGCACTTGGCGGAACGATTCGACCGACATTCTTTGCGGCAGGGGACACTGGGCGTAGTCCTCTGCCTGTTAGATGTTGAGGCCTCCCTGTTAGAAGGGGATTTGGATGCCGCCGCCGAAATGATTCGTATCGCTTCAGCCGAGGGTGTGTCCGCCGGGAACCCTCATCTGCAGAGTTGGTTATTGCAGTTTCAGGCCCTGCTGCATGTCCGCTTCGGCCGCCCCGCTGACGCGCGACATGACTTGAAGGAGTCGCGTAGATTGCGAGAACTAGCTGGCGGCGGCGTGCACATGCTGACCAATCTGCTGGTTTGTGCCGAAACCCTGCTTGAACTCAACGAGCTGGAAGAAGCCCATGGGCTGCTGCGGAGAGCGCTTGACCTTTCGTGCCAAAGCGGCGATCTACTGGTACGGCCAGGTATTCACGCCGTTCTTGCTCGGCTCTTTCAGCACCGGGCGGAAACGGTTAAGGCCCTTGACCATCTGCAGGAATTTTTGCTTTTGTTCCGCTCTCGGCAGCATAAATGCTGTTTTTTCCTGATCCCGGAGCTGCTTGAAATTCTACCGCTGGCGGTGGAAAATGATGTGCTGCCAGAGGTGGCCTGTCGACTTGCGGCCGATTTTTTCGATTGTGATATTCGCAACGACGGGCAATTGGTTCCCCATCTGCAGATCTCTATGCTCGGGCCCTTTCGTCTGTGCCTCGGTGGGAAAAGCTGGATTGAAGCGAGTAGTCTCGGTGGACCGGGGCGGCATCTACTCGGTCTGCTGGTCTTTGCGCCGGGGCAGCAGTTCTCCGTTGACGCTATCTATGGTCGGATCTGGCCGGAAAGCTCTCCCGAACGTGCGCGACAGAACTTTGACAGCACTCTGTTGCGTTTACGTAAGGCCTTGGATGACGGCTGCGGCAGTGGTGCCGGGCGTAGCTATCTGGGCGTGGAACGAGGTATTCTGTTTCTACGCCATGTCCGGACCGATGCGCTTCTCTTTAAGGCTCATGTCGAACAGGGGCGTAGACTGCAGCGTCGCGGCGATTTATGGCAGGCCAGTCATCAGTTACTGGCGGCTGACAAACTCTGGCAGGGGACGCTGATGGAAGGTTTCGACTTGCCGGAGGAGCTGTTCGAAAAACAGGAAATTTTTGATGAACTGCGCTTCGAGCAGATCGAATTGCTGGCGGGTTTGAGTGAGCCGCTTTACAGTGTCATCGATCTGGAGGCGTTGGTGTTGCAGGGGTTGCATGCTGACCCAATTCGAGAATCATTCATCAAAAGGTTATTGACCCTCTACCGTCAGCAACATGATCAGATCAAGCAGAAGAGGTTACTCGACCAGTATCGCAAATCGTTGCAGGCTGAGGATTTCGCGCCGAGTGAAATTGCGGAGATTATCCGCTCCCTGTGATTTTGCCAGATTAGAATCATAAGATCGTCAACTTAAAGATAGCAACAAGAGAAGAGGTAGTTAAGAATGAGTAAATGTAATAGTTGTGATGACAGTTCTTGTGCGACCCAGAAGAAAGGGGCGCAGGAGAACGACGAGCAGTTTCAGCGCCGTCAGGCGCTTGAGAGCCGAATTTGTAGTATCGATAAGCGTATTCTGGTGATGTCGGGCAAGGGTGGAGTTGGCAAGAGTACGACTGCGGTCAATATGGCGATTGCTTTATCGCAACAGGGTCATCGGGTTGGATTGCTCGATATCGACCTGCATGGACCGAGCTTGCCGAAGATGCTCGGGCTCGAAGATATTCGCCCCAATGGCAGCGAAGAGGGGATCATCCCGCTCGAATTCGCCGGTCTTAAACTGATGTCGATCGGTTTTCTGCTTGAGAAAACCAGCGACGCCATGATTATTCGTGGGCCGATGAAAAACAGCGCCATCCAGCAACTGTTGGCCGATGTCGTCTGGGGCGAACTCGATTATCTGGTGGTTGATTGCCCGCCGGGGACCGGTGACGAACCCCTCAGTGCGGTCCAGATGTTGGGCGGGAAAGCCGCGGCGGTGATCGTCACGACGCCACAGGATGTTGCGCTGGTGGATGTCGAAAAGTCGATCAGTTTCTGCCAGCAGCTCAAGTTGCCGATCATCGGCATGATTGAAAACATGAGTGGTTTTATCTGCCCGCACTGCGATAAGCGGTCGGATATCTTCAAGAGTGGTGGCGGTAGCCGTCTGGCCGAAAAGTATTCAATCCCCTTTCTGGCTCAGGTGCCGCTCGACCCGCGGATTGTGGTTGCCGGTGACAGTGGCAAGCCGCATATCCTGTCGCATCCGGAATCGGAGTGTAGTCTTGCGCTGGAGCATGCAGCCGAAGAAGCCCATCAGTGGTGGCAGCAGCGCTGAGCCCCCTGTTCACCATCGATGGCGACTGCCCCTCAGGGTTTGCTGCTGTCTGCGCGGCAAAAAAGGCCGCTGGCAATAGGAGTTGTTATGAAGATTACGCGTGAAGAGGTTGAACATGTCGCCCGCCTGTCGCGGTTGGCGCTTGAGCCAACCGAGATCGATGTATTGACCGGGCAGATGGATCAACTGCTTGGCTATGTTGAAAAACTCAATGAGCTCGACACCGAGGGGATTGTGGCGACGGCTCATGCGGTACCGATGGAAAACGCCTTCCGCGCCGATGAAGTCAAACCATCGCTCGGATTGGAGCGGGCGCTGCAGAATGCCCCGCAGAGTGAAGAGAGTTGTTTTGTTGTGCCGAAGGTGATCGAGTAGGGAAAGCAGGTTAGCCACCAAGAAAGGCTTTTTTAACGCAGAGGCGCTGAGAAGGCGAGGCGCTGAGAAGGGCAAGAATCAGGTTTTGATTTAAACCCAAAATAGATTTGGCCTCTCTCTCCGTCTCTGCAACTCTCCACCTCTGCGTTAAAATGCCCTTGAACTTCTTGGTGCTCTTCGTGTCTTGGTGGCAAACAGTCTTGATTCAGATTTTAAGTTTATAACGGGAGTTAGCATGTCTTTTTCTCAAATGAGCATTCGCCAGTTGCAGCAGGCACTGCGCGATGGAAAAACCAGCTCGGTTGAACTGACCCGCGCTTGTCTTGCGCGGATCGCTGCCACCGACGAACGGATTAACGCTTTTGTCACTGTCTGTGCTGAAACTGCACTGGCCGCCGCGGCCGAGGCCGATAGTAAGCTCGCTGCCGGCGAAGCTGGTCCACTGACCGGGATTCCGATCGCGGTCAAGGATATCTTCAATACCGCGGGGGTGCGGACCAGCTGTGGTTCGCGGATCCTCGAAAATTATACCGCGCCCTATGATGCGACCGCTTTCGCCAGGCTGCAGGAACAGGGTGCCATTCTGCTCGGCAAACTCAATATGGATGAGTTCGCCATGGGCAGTTCCAACGAGAACAGCGCTAACGGCCCGGTGCGTAATCCCTGGGATCTGGAGCGGGTGCCAGGCGGCTCTTCGGGCGGAAGTGCCGCAGCATTGGCGGCCGGACAGGCCTTTGCAACCCTGGGAACCGATACCGGTGGTTCAATCCGCCAGCCGGCGTCTTTCTGCGGTGTGGTCGGGCTCAAGCCGACCTACGGCCGGGTGTCACGTTACGGGGTGATCGCCTATGCGTCGAGCCTGGATCAGGTCGGCCCCCTGACGCACTGCGTTGAGGATGCGGCCTTGATGCTGGGAGTCGTCGCCGGTTACGATCCCGCCGACTCGACCAGTGTCGACTGTCCGGTCCCCGACTATCTGGCCGGACTCGATGCCGGGGTCAAGGGGATGAAGATCGGTCTGCCGCGCGAATATTTCATTGAGGGACTCGATCCCGCGATCAAGCAGGCGGTCGAGGCCGCCATCGAGGTTTACCGTGGCCTGGGAGCCGAGATCGTCGAGGTCAGCCTGCCGCATACCGACTATGCGGTGGCCTGTTATTACCTGATCGCGACCGCAGAGGCTTCGAGCAATCTGGCGCGTTACGACGGGGTGCGTTACGGCGTGCGTCAGCAGGGCGAAGGCGGCTTGAGCGGAATGTACGAAAAGACCCGCGCCGCAGGTTTCGGCGATGAGGTCAAGCGCCGGATCATGCTCGGCACCTACGCCCTCTCCTCGGGTTATTACGATGCTTATTATCTCAAGGCGCAAAAAGTCCGCACCCTGATCCGCGAGGATTTTCTCAAGGCCTTTGAGCAGGTCGACCTGTTGTTGACTCCGGTGGCGCCGACCGCCGCCTTCAAGCTCGGTGAGAAGACCGATGACCCGCTGCAGATGTATCTGTCGGATATCTTCACCATTCCGGTCAACCTGGCCGGAACCTGTGCCTTGAGTCTGCCCTGCGGCATGGACGGCCAGCTGCCGATCGGTCTGCAGTTGATCGGCCAGCCGTTTGACGAAATGCGGATCCTGCAGGCGGCCAAGGCCTATGAGGCAGAAACCGACTGGCACCAGCAACGCGCACCACTCGACTAAGACTAGCTAAGCAGGGAGTTTTTCATGCATTCAAGATATGAAGTTGTCATCGGACTCGAGGTTCATGTCCAGCTGACGACCAAGACCAAGATTTTTTGCGGCTGTTCCACCGCCTTCGGTCAGGAGCCCAACACCCAGACCTGTCCGGTCTGCTTAGGTCTGCCTGGAGCGCTGCCGGTGCTGAACCAGCAGGTGGTCGAGTACGCAATCCGTGCCGGCCTCGCGACCAACTGCCGGATTGCACCGCGTTCGATCTTTGCGCGCAAAAATTATTTCTACCCCGATCTGCCCAAGGGCTATCAGATCTCGCAGTTTGAATTGCCGATCACCGAACATGGTTGGCTCGATATCGCTAACGCAGCGGGCGAGAAGAAGCGGATCGGCATTACCCGCATCCATATGGAAGAGGATGCCGGCAAATTGCTCCATGGTGGCAATAGCGGCAGCCGGGTCGATTTGAACCGCGCCTGCACCCCGCTGCTGGAGGTCGTCTCCGAGCCCGATATGCGCAGTGCCGACGAGGCGATCGAGTATCTCAAGCAGTTGCACCAGATCGTGGTCTACCTCGGTGTCTGCGACGGCAATCTCGAAGAGGGTTCCTTCCGCTGTGATGCCAATGTTTCGCTGCGCCCCTTCGGCCAGGCTGAGCTCGGCACCCGCGCCGAACTGAAGAACATCAACTCCTTCCGCTTCATCAAGCAGGCGATCGAGTATGAGGTCGAGCGTCAGGCCGAGCTGCTCGACGAGGGTGGCAAGGTGGTGCAGGAGACCCGCCTGTTCGATGCCGATAGCGGCTCCTCCCGTTCGATGCGCAGCAAGGAAGAGGCGCATGATTATCGCTATTTCCCCGATCCCGATCTGGTCCCGCTGGTGATTGATGGGGCCTGGATCGAGCGGGTGCGGGCCGAGTTGCCGGAGCTGCCCGAGGTGAAACGTCGGCGCTATGTCGAGCAGTTCAAACTGCCTGCTTATGATGCCGGGGTGCTCTCGGCCGCGCGCGCGACGGCGGAATATTTCGAGGCGCTGGTCGGTCTGCACGCCCAGCCTAAGATCTGTTCCAACTGGGTGATGGGTGAGGTGTCACGTGCACTCAAGGAGAATGAAGGTACCATCGCCGATTGCCCGGTTTCACCTGGGTTGTTGGCCGGTCTGCTTAAGCGGATCGACGATAATACGATCTCGAACAAGATCGCCAAGACCGTTTTCGAGGAGATCTGGCGTTCGGGCAAGAGTGCCGATCAGATCATCGAAGAGCAGGGCCTGAAGCAGGTTACCGATAGCGGTGCCATCGAGGCGATTCTGGATGAGATCATTGCCGCCAATCTGGGTCAGTTCGAAGAACTCAAGGGCGGTAAGGATAAAATGCTCGGATTCTTTGTCGGCCAGGTGATGAAGGCCAGCAAGGGGAAGGCCAATCCCGGCATGGTCAACCAGTTGATCCAGAAAAAGCTTGCGGAGTAGCGGGTTCCGAAAATGCGCATCTGCGGCGTTATGCTTGAGCTCCAGCGTTCAGCGTAGTTATACTACGCCTCATGCTGTCGCTCTGCGCAAGCCTTGCCGCTGAAACAGTTCAGAGCCCGTAGGAATGTTCTCGTTAATTTAAGGAATTGAGATATGTCAGGTTGTCAGATCGATACCAAGGTCATTCGTCCGATCCGTTTTTTCAACGGTGCCTGCCAGATGCTGGATCAGCGTCGCTTGCCGACCGAAGAGATCTGGCTCGATTACAGCGATTATCGGGGCGTGGCCGAAGCGATCCGCAGCATGGTGGTGCGTGGTGCCCCGGCGATCGGCGTTGCCGCGGCGATCGGCGCCTGGTTCGGTGCCCGTGATATCGAAACCGCGTCGAGCGCGGATTTTTTTGCCGAGTTTGAGAAAGTTTGTGCGGTTCTGGCCGCGACCCGGCCGACAGCGGTCAACCTGTTCTGGGCTCTGGAGCGGATGAAATCCTTTGCCCATGCCAACCTGGATCGCAGTGTGATGGAACTGAAGATCGGCCTGGAATACGAAGCGCTGGCGATCACCCAGGAGGACGAGCAGCTCTGTATCAAGTTGGGCCGCCAGGGCGCAGGTCTGATCCCTGATGGTGCGCGGGTTTTGACCCACTGTAATGCCGGTGCCCTGGCGACGGCTGGCTATGGCACCGCACTGGGGGTTTTGCGTGCGGCTGTTGCATCGGGCACGAAGATCACGGTGCTGGCCGATGAAACCCGGCCCCTCATGCAGGGTGCGCGGCTGACCGCCTGGGAGCTGCAGAAGGATAATATTCCGGTTACCCTGATCTGTGACAATATGGCCGGTTACCTGATGAGCAAGGGAGAGATCGACTGTGTGATTGTCGGTGCCGACCGCATTGCGTCGAATGGTGATGTTGCCAATAAAATTGGCACCTACACGCTGGCGGTGTTGGCCAGGGAACACAAGATCCCTTTCTACGTCGCTGCGCCCTTGTCGACCCTCGATATGAGTCTCAGTGACGGCTCACAGATTCCCATCGAAGAGCGTGACGCGCGTGAAGTAACCCATATGGGTGATATCCAGCTGGCACCGCTCGGCGTGCCGGTGCGTAATCCCGCCTTTGATGTCACTCCGGCGCGGTTTGTTACGGCCATCATTACCGAGGCCGGTGTGGTTGAAGGCAACTACTCACAGGGGCTTGCCGCCCTTTTTAATAGCTGATAAATGCCTGTAGAACATCAGGGGATTCTTTGAGTACCAATATTATCGACATATCTGCGGGCTTGTTTGACGGGAAGCATACGGAAGAATTTGCACGCCGGCTTGAGCCTTTTGGGTTTGACGAGCCACAGCGCAGTGCCATCAATCTGGAGCTGTTGTTCGAGGTCTGGCCGCATCCTGATCTGCTGTGCCTTGTCTTGGCCGATTCCCTGCTTACCGCCGATCCTGATCTGGCCCTCAACTATCTGGAACGGTTGTTGTCCGTTGTTGAGCGGAGTCAGCTGTTGCAGATCCTCGAAGATGCCACCCGCCGTGAACAGCTTCTGCTGATATTGGGCGGCTCCCCTTTTCTCGCGACGCTCTTTTGCCGTGGCGGCGCTTTTTTCGAACAACTCTTTCTGCATGAAGAGATCGACCGAGCGGTAGGCGAGGCTCAGATGCTCGCAGAATTGCGTGATCTGATTCCGCCGGAGACCGCCCCCGATGAATGTGATCGATTACTGCGTTGTTACAAGGCGCGGCAGTTTCTACGCATCGGCGGCCGGGATTTATGCGGTCTGGCCGAGCTGGAAGAGGTCACGTTCGAGCTTTCTGCGCTGGCGGCCGCGGCGCTCCAGATCGCAATTGAGTTCTGCTCATATCAATTGCAGCTGGAGTATGGCCAGCCGGTTGATGAGGATGGCAACGAGGCTGAATTCACCGTGCTCGGGATGGGGAAGCTGGGTGGCCGTGAACTCAACTTTTCATCCGATATCGACCTGATCTACTGCTATTCGACCATGCGCGGCCAGACCAGCGGTGGCAACCGGGGGGAACGGATTGAGCTGCGACGATACTTTATCAAGCTCGCTGAGCTGGTGAGTCGCGCGCTCAACCAACCGACCGCATATGGTTTTGTCTTCCGCGTCGATACCCGGTTGCGGCCTGATGGCAACAGCGGTGATCTGGCCATCTCCCTCAATGCTGCCGAGACCTATTATGAATCCTGGGGGCAAAGTTGGGAGCGGGCGGCGATGATCAAGGCCCGGCCGGTGGCTGGTAGTTTTGCGCTGGGGGAAGAGCTCCTGGCGCGGCTGGAGCCCTTTATCTATCGGCGCTATCTCGATTTCGGCATGATCGAGGACATCATGCTGATGAAGAAGAAGATCGACGCCAGTCTGAGCCGGACAAGTGAGGGGGAGTTGAACCTCAAGCTCGGTCGTGGCGGCATCCGTGAGATCGAATTTTTTATCCAGGCCCTGCAACTGGTTAATGGCGGCAAGAATCGATTGTTGCGTGAGCGCAATTCGCTTAAGGCATTGACGCTACTTGGCGAGCAGGGTTTGATCAGTGCGCAGGAGGTCATCTCGCTCCAGCAGGCCTATCGTTTTTTACGCACCGTTGAACACCGAATTCAGATCGTTCAGGAACGACAGACCCATTCCTTGCCGACCCGTGATGCTGAGATGCTCGCACTGGCTCGGCGTAGCGGTTTTGCCGATATTGACGGTTTCAACCGCACCCTGGAGGAGCATCGGGATGAAGTTTGTCGGGTGTACCGCGAACTCTTCCATGCCGATGAAACCGCCGAGGTTATTCGTCCCGAAGTGAGTCTGCTCTTCGACCCCGAAGCCGATCCCGATCTGGTCAAGGATCTGCTTGAAGAGAAGGGTTTTAGCAATCCCGATGCGGCCTATGTCAGTCTGCACGCTCTGCATGGCGACCAACCGGAGCGGCGTTTAACCGAACGTGGCCGACGCTACCTGGAGCAGCTGATTCCGCAATTGTTGACGGAACTGCTCGATTCTCCCAACCCGGATCAGGCTCTCAATAATATTGAAGCCTTTCTCAATCGCCTGCACAGTCGGACTTCTTTTTACGCATTACTTGCGGAAAACCCGGAAATTGTTAAAGTTCTAGTGTCGCTCTTCGGTTCGAGTCAGATGTTGTCGCGGATCTTCATTCAGCGACCTGAACTGCTGGATACCATGGTCGCGCGAGCCTATGCGATCAGTGTTAAGCCGCAGCAGCAGATGGCAGCCGAGCTGACGGATCAGCTGAAAGATATTGAAAGCTATGAAGATCAGCTCGATATCTTGCGCCGTTTCCGCAATGAAGAATTTCTACGGATTGCGCTGAACGATCTGCATGGTGAACTCGGTCAAAGTGAAATAACCCATCAGCTTTCCTGGCTGGCTGAAGTCTGTCTGGAACGGGCGATACTGATGGCGCGGCATGAGTTGATTCCGCGTTTCGGGGTGCCCTATCTCGAAAGTGATCAGGGACGTGAGGTTGCATTTGCCGTCATCGGGATGGGCAAGCTGGGTGGCTATGAACTCAACTACCACTCCGACCTCGACATCATCTTTCTCCACGAAGGGGCGGGTAAGACCCGTCCGGTTGAGGGGACAGATCGGAGCCGTTTTCGTGAACTGAACAGCCAAGAGTATTTTGCGCGCCTGGCGCAGCGGATCATCAGCGCCCTGACCCTGGTGACTCGCGAGGGGATCGTTTATAAGATCGACACCGACCTGCGACCCTCGGGGAATCAGGGACCATTGGTGACCGGGCTTGACGCATTCGAAGTTTACCATCGTGAGTCTGCCCAGCCCTGGGAGCGACAATCGATGACCAAGGCCCGCATGATCTGTGGCCCGGACGATTTTATGCGTCGTTGTCAGTCCCTGATTGAAGAGTTGACCTTTACCCGTGAGCTGCCGGAGAATCTGGTGCCGGAAATATGTCGCCTGCGCCAGCGGATGGAGAAAGAGATCGCGCGCGAGAATAGTGAGCGGGTTAATATCAAGACCGGTCGCGGCGGGATGGTCGATGTTGAATTTTTGACCCAGTACCTGCAACTGGCTCACGCCCACGCACACAAAGAGCTGTACAATCAAAATACCCTGCAACTGCTCAAGGCGCTGGTCGAACTGCAGCTGCTCGATGCTGAGGATGGCGCTACTCTGCTTAAAGGTTATAAGGCGCTACGGCGTCTCGAAAATAAGTTGCGCCTGCTCTACGATCAGTCGATGAACGAGTTGAGTGTGAGCGGGGCCGGCTTGCGCCGGATTGCCCGTAGCCTCGGCTATGAGAAGGGCGCCAAGTCACCAGAGGAGCAGTTGCTTGGTGACTACCACCGGATTACTGGGAATATCCGCGCAGTGTTTGAACGTAGGCTCTGTTCGGTGCCAACAGACATTGAAGTAAAAGGCTGAAACCGATGGCAAAACGAGTGATGGTCATAGATGACGCCCGAGGAATCCGTTCATTTCTGCAGAAATCCCTGTACGTAAAGGGCTACGAGGTTGCGATTGTTGAGCGGGGTGCGCTCGGCCTGCAACAACTCCTGGCCGAGGATTTTGATCTCGTCTTCCTCGATCTGAATATGCCGGAAATCTCCGGGCAGAGCATCTGTTCAGCGCTGCGTAAGCATGAAAAGACCAAAACGCTTCCGGTGGTGATGATGACCGCCATGTTTAAAACAGCGCAACAGATGGAAGCGGCGCTGAAGGAATATGGAGCCAGTGCCTTCTTGCTGAAACCCTTTACGGTGACAGATTTATTTGAGGTGGTTGAGGCACAAATCGGAGCCGCTTCAGAGTCTGAGGTTGCTCAGCCTGATGATCGGACGGCACAGGTCACGGATGCTCCTGCCTCTGTATCTGGTCCTACTGCAAAGAAGAAGGATACCCCTGCCCAGGTTGAGCCTGATCCGCCCTCGGGGAGCCTGAGTAAGACAGAATTCCCTCAACTTCTCCATCGACTCTACCAGCAAAAACTGACTGGATTGTTGCATATCCACAAGAAATCGGCCAAGAAGATCATCTACATCAAAAAGGGCTATCCGATCTTCGCCCGTTCCAATATCCTCGGTGAATGCCTGGGCCGGA
>JAUXIR010000249.1 GCA_030620915.1 Geopsychrobacter sp.
AGGGCATGCTTTCACCCGGTGCCGGAGCGGCTCTTAAATTCATGTTTCGCCCCGATTTCTCCAGCCTCACTCCTCAGGCTCTGCTCGAGGCGATGGGACACGCTTTTTTCACCCTCTCCCTCGGGGCGGGGACGATGATCACCTACGGCTCTTATCTGGGACGTGATTCGGACCTCTTCTCCCTCTCGGTGCGCATCACCATCCTCGACACCCTCGTCGCTCTGCTGGCCGGTCTGGCCATCTTTCCTGTGGTCTTCGCCGCCGGACTCGAGCCGAGCGGTGGGCCGGGACTGGTCTTTCAGACCCTGCCGATCGTCTTCTCCACCCTGCCTTTCGGGCAGGTGCTGGCGGTCATATTCTTCATCCTACTCTCTTTTGCGGCCCTCTCTTCATCGATTTCGATGCTCGAGGTTTCGGTCGCATATCTCATCGACGAGAAGGGTTGGGCCCGCGGCAAAGCCACCTCTCTGCTCGGCGGGCTGGCTTTTCTCGCCGGTGTGCCCTGTGCCCTTTCCTTCAACCGCTGGTCGGATCTGACCCCCTTCTGGGGCAAGACCTTCTTCGATTTCTACGACCTGCTCGTTTCCACCTACCTGTTGCCCATAGGTGGGCTGATGGTGGCCATCTATGCCGGTTGGTTCTGGAAGGTTGGGGAGGAGAAGCAGGAGCTGATCGGAAACGTCAACCGCCCCTGGCTCTATCCCGTCTGGCATTTTTTGTTGCGTTTCGTCGCCCCGATTTCGGTCATCGTCATCCTTCTGACTCAAATCGGCTGGTGGGGGTGAAAAGCTACGCGGTGAAAGTACGAGGTTTGTGAGGTATCCCGCAGCGGGTTAGAGGGCCTTGAACTGTTTTTGAGCCATGCCGGTCGCAGCAGGAGTTCGAGTCGATAGATGTTAGAAAGATAAAAAGGGTCAGCGGCATGCCGCTGGCCCTTTTTGTTTGATCTGGTCGACTAAGTGAATTTCATTCAGTTCCCCCGGATGCCTCTTATCTCTCCTGGCGAGATTGCTCTTCGGCTAACTGCCAGAAGGCCTGCACACTGGAACGTTGCAGATTGCGTTTCGTCGAACAGAGTCCTACCACGTAGGGTTCCAGTCGGGGGGCATTCTCCAGGATCCGCACCTCGTCGCGGAATGGGCTGCGCTCCAGCACCAGTTGCGGAACAATACCGACCCCGCAGCCGAGTCTGACCATCGGGATGATAGCCTCATTGCCGGAGACTTCGGAGCTGATATTCGGCGTGATGCGATTGCTCTTCAGCCACTTGTCCAGGCGCCTTCGCGAGAGACCGGCCTGGGGCAATACCAGCGGCGCCCTGGCGAGGTCGAGCTGCCCCTCGATGGTCACAGCGATAGATTCGGGTTGTTGCGGGGCAATGAAAACCAGCGGGGTGGTGGTTATCGGCAGGAACTCGATCTGTGAACGATTCCGATCGGGCAGCGCCGCCACCGCCAGGTCGATCTCTCCGGTCTGCACCTGACCTACCGCCTGCTCGGCAGCACCGGTGCGCAGCATCAACTGAACCTCCGGATAGGCACTGCGATAGGCTTCAAGCAGATCCGGCAGCAAACTGTAGACGGCGGTGATCGAGGCATAGATGGAGAGGGTTCCGGCAACGGTCTGTTCAGCCTTGATCGCCGCATGAAAACGCTGCCATTCCTGCAGGGTTTGGCGGGCGTAGATGCGGAATTGTTCTCCTGCTGCGGACAGGGAGACGCTCCGGTTATCACGCAGAAACAGCGGCTGCTCGACCTGCTCTTCGAGGCGCTGAATGGTCCGCGTCAGGGCCGATGCGCTCAGGTTGCAGGCCTGGCTTGCCCGTCCGAAATGGAGCAGGTCGGCCAGGGTGAGACATATCTCAAGTTCGCGGGTATCCATTGGCATAACTCCTTGCGTGTTGTGTATGTCGCAACACAATATGCACAACAAATCAATTTACGCAACAATAGGAATGGCGTATGCTGCGCAGGTTGAAAAAACGACATGGACAACTTTGTCTTTCACACATAAAAAAAACAGGAGAAAAATCATGGCTGAAAACTATTTCAATTCGCTCCCTTTCGCGCACCAATTACACGAATTGGGTACCTGCCGTTTCATGGACGCTGCCGAGTTCACCGGCGGCTGCGAGTACGCCAAAGGCAAGAAGATCGTCATCGTCGGTTGCGGTGCTCAGGGCCTGAACCAGGGTCTGAACATGCGCGACAGCGGCCTCGATGTCTCCTACGCGCTGCGCGCTGCGGCGATCACTGAAAAGCGACAGTCCTACCTCAACGCCAGCGAAAACGGTTTCACCGTCGGCACCTATGAAGAGCTGTTGCCGAGCGCCGACGTGGTCATGAATCTGGCCCCGGACAAGCAGCACACCGACGTTGTCAACACCGTCGTGCCGCTGATGAAGCAGGGTGCGACCTTCACCTACGCCCACGGCTTCAACATTGTCGAAGAGGGCACCCTGATCCGTTCCGATCTGACCGTTATCATGGTTGCGCCCAAGTGTCCCGGTTCCGAGGTACGCGCCGAGTACGTGCGCGGTTTCGGCGTGCCGACCCTGATCGCTGTCCATGGCGAAAACGATCCCAACGGCTTCGGCCTCGAACTTGCCAAGGCGCTCTGTTCGGCTCAGGGTGGCGACCGTGCCGGTGTGCTCGAATCCTCCTTCGTCGCCGAGGTCAAATCAGACCTGATGGGCGAGCAGACCATCCTGTGCGGCATGCTGCAGGTTGGTGCGCTGCTCTGCTTCGACAAGATGACCGAAAACGGTATCGCTGCCCCCTACGCCGTCAAGCTGATTCAGTACGGTTGGGAGACCATCACCGAAGCGCTCAAGCACGGTGGCATCACCAACATGATGGATCGTCTCGGCAATCCGGCTAAACTGGAGGCCTTCGAATTGGCTGAGGAGTTGAAAGACATCATGCGTCCGCTGTTCGAAAAGCATATGGACGACATCCTCTCCGGCGAATTTTCCAAGACCATGATGGAAGACTGGGCCAACGATGACGCCAATCTGTTGACCTGGCGTGAGCAGACCGGCCAGACTGTTTTCGAGAAGACCGCAGCCGCGGGTGAGATCTCCGAGCAGGAATACTTCGACAAGGGGATTCTGATGGTTGCCATGGTCAAGGCGGGGGTTGAGCTGGCCTTCGAAACGATGGTGCTGGCCGGAATCGAGCCGGAATCGGCCTATTACGAGTCGCTGCATGAGACTCCGCTGATCGCCAACACCATCGCGCGCAAGAAGCTTTATGAAATGAACCGGGTCATCTCCGATACCGCAGAATATGGTTGTTACCTGTTCGCCCACGCCTGCGGGCCGCTGCTGAAGGATTTCATGGCCAGTGTTGATACCGATGTCATCGGTAAGGGGCTGGAGATCAAAGATAACAGCATCGATAATCAGACGCTGGTCGAACTCAACGCCGAAATCCGCGAGCACATGATCGAAGAGGTCGGCCAGGAACTGCGTGCCGCCATGAGCGGTATGCAGGCGATCGCCTCCGCCTGAATAACGGCAACATAGCAAAAACTAAAAAAGCCCCCATCTCGCGCGATGGGGGCTTTTTTTAGTTTCAGACAGACGAAGTCGCGCTGAAAGGCAGGGCCGCAACGTTGCAAGCTCGGTTCAGATGAAAAAAAAGGCCGCGGCTTTATCCCTCATAACGGCCTGACCCTTCGGCCAGGTTCTGCTCCCCCGCTGAAATCAAGGCGGAGTGAACGGTTATTTCCCCGCCGTGATACCCATGAGATCAGTGAC
>JAUXIR010000023.1 GCA_030620915.1 Geopsychrobacter sp.
CATCGCCGAGCATGAAGGGCAAGAGCAGCGTCATCAGTGGTCACTATCCCCATCACTGCCGAGATTGAAGCTGCGGACCGAGGTTAACAGCTCATCGGCCAGTTGAGCCAGCTTCTGAGAGGCAAAGGTCAGCTCCTCCATCGCCGCAGACTGTTCTTCGGTGGCGGCAGAGACCTCTTCGGTCCCGGCGGCGTTATCTTCGGCGACGCGCGCAATCTCTTCCATCGCAGTGACAATATCCCCCGAACCCCTATTCTGCCTTTCTGCCAACCCGGTAATACTGTTCGCCTTGGCCTGAGCATCTTCAGCCTTTTCTATAATCGCTAAAAATACCCCACTGGTGCCATCGATCGCCTCGCGGCCGGCTTCAATCGAACGAACGCTTTCGAGCATCGACTGTTGAACCCGTTGACTCTCCTCACGGGTCGTATCGATCAGGCGGGTAATTTCACCCGCCGACTCACTGGTGCTGTCGGCCAGCTTGCTGATCTCTTCGGCGACCACCGCGAAACCATGACCATACTCACCGGCTCGTGCCGCTTCGATGGTTGCGTTCAGGGCCAGCAGATTGGTCTTCTGCGCGATGCCGGTAATGAGGCCGATAATCGAGCCGATCTTCTGCACATGTTCACTGAACGAAACCATCTGATGACTGTTGTTTTCGACGACGCTCAAGATATGTTTCATCTTCTCGAGGGTCGTGTCGGTCAATTTCCCACCGTCTCTGGCTGTCTGGGTTGTCTGCTCGGCCGACAACGAAAGGACCTGGCTTGATGCGGTGATCTGCTCTATGGAATCTGCCATCTCACGGATAACCCTGGAAACCCGCTCAACCATCTCGGCCTGAGTCTCTGCTCCACGACTGATCTGTTCGATGGCCCCGGCAACCTCATGTGATGAAGCCGTCATCTCCTCGGCCGAAGCGCTCAAGCCCTGAGAGGACTCGTTAACCCGCACCGATGAACTACGGATTTTCCCCACCAGTTTGCGCAGACTGTCAACCACCTGATTGAGTGAATCGGCAAGGTCTTCAGTTTCATCCGACACCAGGCTCTTGCGTAGCTTGAGCTTACGACTCAGATCACCACGACTGAGACGCTCGGCACCGGTGGTCAGCACCCCTATATTCGAGGTGAAGGCCTTGGAAAAAAACCAGCCGAAGAGCAAACCGACCAGTAGGGCTCCCAGGGTTGAAACAAACTGGTGAAATCCTTGAGGAATGAATCCGAGGGTGGGAACCAGATAGTTGAGAAAAACGATCGATCCGACCACCACGACGAATCCGAGGACGAACTTGTGACTGATTTCGATGCGCATGGAACTTTCTCCCGCTCAGTAGCTTGTCGCTTATGCACCAATTTGTGCTTAAATATCAGATTAAGGTGTCACTTCATCCCGCTTCCGATAGATACGTTCCACCGGATCGACACAGGTAAAGAGTTCACGACTTTCATTGACCATTGTTTCAGCTCGGCCCAGGACCAGCAGTCCTTCCGGGGCCAGTGCGTTGGCCAGGGCTCTCAGAATTCTCTCCTGTTCCTGCCGCGAAAAATAGATCAGCATATTACGGCAAAGAATCAGATCAACACGCGTGAAGGGGCGATCCTGTAAAATATCGTGTCTATAAAAGCGTACCTTCTCGCATATCCGCGCATCAAGACGGTAGCGGACCCCTTCTCGACTGAAATATTGGGCCAATACCGGGTCAGGAACCTCGACCAGTCGGTGAGACTCAAAGATCCCGCTGCGCGCTTTTTTCAGGATGTCGGCACTGACATCGCTGCCGAGGATCGAAACCTGATCATTCGATCCACACAACTCATCGAAGAGCAGGGCGATCGAATAGGGTTCTTCGCCGCCAGCACAACCGACACTCCAAACCTTGACCTCCCCCTCCCCGCGACGTCTACGCAGCAGTTCGGGTAAAATTTTCTCTTCTAATACCGAAAATGTCGATGGATTACGGAAAAATTGTGAGACATGGATGGTCAGGGCCTCAAGAAGTTGCTCCTGCTCAACATCGTCACTCTCCAGCAGTGCAATATAGTCTTCGATACGCCGATAACCGAGAGTACGTATCCTTGCGGCAATGCGCCGCTTGATACAGCGGTCCTTGTAGCCATCAAGGTCGAAGCCGCGGCCCGCAAAGAGAATATCACGGATTTCGGCAAAGGCCCCATCAGTGATATCACTGCCGACAAAGAGTTGTGCGTCTCGATATCTTGAAAACGGCTCAGCGCTTTCGATCGATATATCATTCACGACTTCTCTCCTTCGTCGACTCAAAATGATCAAAGGCACTGATTTGCGGCTGATAACTCAGGCCGTCGGCCGTGTAAAATTGGAGTTCAGGACCAGCCGTGATTTCACCAATCCGCTGCAGGGGAAGGTTCATTTCAACTGAAAGTCGCTCGAGTGTCGGCCTCATCTCCGGACCTGCGGTAAACAGAAGTTCATAGTCCTCCCCCCCACAAATAGCCAGATCAAACAGACCTGGATCCCTCTGCAACTCGGCCCTGAACTCCTTTGAGAGGGGCAGTCGTTCCAGCTCAACAGCTGCGCCAACCCCTGAGGCTTTTAACAGGTGGCGTAAATCACCGCTTAAACCATCCGACAGATCGAGCATCGCAGTCGCCAGGCCCTGAATCGCCAGCTGTTGCCCCAACAAGGTTCTGGCCTCCGGTCGATGGTGCCGCTCGGCCAGAAACGCCGAAAGCGGCTGTTTCGATTGCAGAAAACTTAAAGCAAGACCACTGTCGCCCAGAGTTCCTGAAACCCAGAGCTCATCTCCGACTCCGGCACCATCACGGGTGATCAACTGGTTCCGGTGACAGAAGCCCTGCACGGTAACCGAGATCACCAGTGGCCCCTTTGAACGGCAGGTATCACCGCCTGCGAGCAAGACCCCATACCGATCCAGCCCCGCGAAGACACCATCCAGAAACTGCTCAACCTGCCGATCACTGAAATCGACCGGAAGGCCTACGGCAAGATGTAGCGAGACCGGCCTGGCACCCATTGCGGCGAGGTCACTGACATTAACCGCGACCGATTTGATTCCAAGACTGTGAAGATCTGTCCAGTCGAGACGAAAATGGACTCCTTCCAGAAGCAGATCGGTACTGGTCAACAACTCATGGCTTGGCGGGACCACAATCGATGAGCAATCATCACCAATTCCGAGACTGAGTTCGGCCCCGACTCTGGCCCGGCGGCGAATTTTGTCGATCAACTCACACTCACCGACCCTCATCTGAAAGTCTCCATTCTCAGCTCAAGGTTCTGCATGGTTGCAAAACTTAGCATTACATTATTATTTTTGTTTTAGTTTCTGTCAAGTTCGGTCCAGGGGCCGGTGCGATTAAGCATGACGTGCTATTCGAAGACATTTTGATGGTTGAAAACACGTGCCGGCAAACACCGGCATTAAGTCAAAGAAGGACAACCCAGACCATGAAGTAAAAGGGCCGTAACTAAAGGACAGGTTCAGCCGCGCGGGCCGTTAAAAAAAGAAGGCGACTGATGCAATCAGCCGCCTTCTTTACTTTTCTATGTCCGCCAAAACTTAAAGTCGTGGTCCATGCTGAGTGAAATCAACATCCCCCTCGATGACATACTTCTTGAAGTTGTCGATAAACATACCGGCAAGCTTCTTGGCGGTGACATCAAAGTTATCCTTATCGGCCCAGGCGTTGCGTGGGTTGAGCAGGTTAGAGTCGACCCCGGCAAGTTCCTTGGGGATACTCAACTGGAAGAATGGAGTCTTATCAAAATCCGCACCGTTGATCGAACCATCGAGGATGGCATCGATACAAGCACGCGTCGCCTTGATGCTCATACGCTGGCCAACGCCGTAACCGCCGCCAACCCAGCCGGTATTAACCAGATAGGCGTTAACCCCATGCTCATCCATCTTCTCACCGAGAAGCTTGCCGTAGACTGTCGGGTGAAGTGGCAGAAAAGCCTCGCCGAAGCAGGCCGAGAAGGTCGCGCTCGGCTCTGTAACGCCGCGCTCGGTACCGGCGACCTTGGCCGTATAACCGGAGAGGTAGTAATACATTGCCTGCTCTTTGGACAGCTTGGAGACCGGCGGCAACACGCCGAAGGCATCACAGGTCAGGAAGATGATGTTCTGCGGCTGGCCGGCCTTGAGAGTCGGCTCGTGGTTGTCGATGTGATCGATCGGATATGAAACCCGGGTGTTCTCGGTTTTAGAACTGTCGGCGTAATCGATTTTGCCGTCGGCATCGGCAACCACGTTTTCAAGCAGGGCATTACGCTTGATGGCACCGAAGATCTCAGGCTCATTTTCAGCGGAGAGATTGATGGTCTTGGCGTAGCAGCCACCCTCGAAGTTAAAAATTCCGTCAGCGTCCCAGCCGTGCTCGTCATCACCGATCAACTTACGCTTGGCATCGGTCGACAGCGTGGTCTTGCCGGTCCCGGAAAGACCGAAAAACAGGGCCACATCACCCTCTTTACCAACATTGGCCGAACAGTGCATGGAGAGGATTCCCTCCAGCGGCAGCCAGTAGTTCATCATGGTGAAGATCCCTTTTTTCATCTCACCGCCGTACCAGGTACCACCAATGATGGCGATATTCTTCTCGACGTTGAAGATGACAAAGACCTCCGAATTAAGCCCGTGCTTCTGCCATTTTTCGTTGGGCATCCCGGCTGCGTTATAAACCCGGAAATTGGGAGCGAAGCCAGGCAGACTTGCTGCGTCCGGACGGATGAACATATTCTTGACAAAATGGGACTGCCAGGCGATCTCCGTGATGAAACGGACAGATTTTCGCGTATCGGGGTTGGCTCCGCTGTAGCCGTCGGTGACGTACAGGTCCTTGCCGGACAGATATTCCACGGTATCGGTATAGAGCTCTTCAAAAACTTCAGCGCTGACCGGCTTGTTGATCTTACCCCAGGCGATGTTCTCCTGCGACGGAGCCTGCTGGACAAAATACTTATCCTTAGGCGAGCGGCCGGTGAATTTACCGGTATCGACCATCATGGTGCCGTTATCCGCTACGGCACCCTCCTGACGATCCTGCTCGTGCTTGAAGAGTTCATCATAATCGAGATTGTGGTAGAGGGTACCGACGCTCTTCAGCCCCAGATCTGATGCTTGCAGTTGGCTCATTTGAAACTCCCTGAAGAAAAACGGAATTAAAGAGAGCGGACCGATTCAAAACGCCAAGATCAGCCCGTGAAAAATACCTGTAGGGTAAGCGGGCGAACTATAGCGCAAACCCGGCTCCGTGACAATGTATGCACTGTTTTTTTTAGTCGGAATAAAACAGATGTTTTAGCTCAGAAACAATCGGTCGTTCCCCCGCCTCCAAGGTCCTGTTTTTACGGCAAGGGGGTATCTCCGGCCCGATAACGAATGAAGGCAACCAGCGACCAGATCTGCTTCCGATTCAGGTGCGGTCCCCAGGGCGGCATAACCGAACCCAGCGAGCGGAACGGCTCCATTTCGCGGCCCAGTTCAATCCGCCGATACAGATAGCCTGGCAGCGCCCTGCGGTAGCGCCTTTCATGGAAATCCGGTGGGGACGGGTTCAACCTGGCGGCACGCTGAGTGCGGCCCTCGGCGATACTGCCATGGCATTCTGCACAATGGGCGGCAAATAACCGCTGGCCAATTGCTATTTTCTCAGGGTTCCCCACCAGACCGACAGGGGGAACCGGCAGCTCAGTTCGGTCTGAAGCACTACAGCCGCCCAGCAGCAGGCACAATGCGGCCAGCAGAAAAAATATGCCTGGGTTCTGCATTTAAATCTCTCCGCTTAAAATAAGTTGGGGCCACCTACCGGTGACCCCAACCAATCAACGAGATCCACTCTTTTTGGAACTAAGCAGCCCGCAGCGGCTGCCCCCAGGATTCAAGTTCAGCCAGAACCGCGGAAATCACCTGGTCAAATGAGGCCTTAACCTGCGGAGAAAGCTCCATCACCATCTCTATCTCCGCAGACTGGGCACCAATAACGACCAATTCACTCGGCAGATGGCCCTGAAGTTCTGCCACGGCCAGCAGATCCTGCAGTCCCATCTGGTGAACCGACAGCTTGTTGGCAAAGGCCCGCGGGACTTCCTCACCTTCAAGGCGAAACACCGCACCCGGTTCGGCACCCATCTGCAGCGCATCGATAATAAGCAGCTTATCGATCCCCTCGAGTCGCGGCAGTAAATCCAATCCCAGGGTTCCGCCGTCGAGAAGCTCGACCTGTTCAGAGGCGGAGTAATGCTTCTCCAGCTCCGTGATCACACGGCTGCCGAGACCGTCATCCGCCATCAATAAATTACCCAGACCCATCACCAGAATCGACATCAAAGATCCTTCGGGTCAATAAATTTGTAGCCACTGAAGATTGAGCTCAGGGTGCCGTTCTTCTCCTTGATGTCCATCAACCAGGCACTGTAAACATGGTGAATGGCAAAACCGATCACCAGCCACATGATCATATGATGGGTCAGGCGCAGCCCCTGATTGCTGAACAGATTTAAAACCGGCGCGGTGACACTGGCCCAGAGTCCGTTCGGGTCATACTGGCCATAGAGCGCAAAACCACTGACGATCTGCACCGCAAAGAGAATAAAGACTAAAGAATAGGCCATGGCCGCCAGCGCATTATGTCCGACCACATAGGGCGGCTTCTTGCGCAGGAAGGTGTACCAGGAGAAGGTACCGATGATATTGCGCCAGCCCTCCTTGGAGGCCCAGGGCACAAAAGCCTTCCAACGCGCATGACTGTTACCGAAGAACATCCAGAGCAGCCGCACGACCACCGAAACGGCAAACAGATAGGCAAATCCGAAATGCACCACCCGCATCCAGCCCATGACAAATGAATCGGTCTGCGGTACCGACAGCATCGGGTCGCCGATATAGATTCCGGTCACCGAGAGTACGATGAGCGAAATGACGTTAAACCAGTGGGTCAGGCGTACCGGCCATTCCCAGACGTAGCGTAACTGCAGCATGAGTCGAACCTCCTCGCGCTAAAGGGCCCTGACCTTGATAATTTCATTGCCACGGCCGTCGAACAGGTGAACGGCACAGGCCAAACAGGGATCGAAGGAGTGGATGGTCCGCAGAATCTCGAGCGGTTGCTCCTCGTTGGCAATCGGCGTTCCCACCAGTGCCGATTCGTAGGGGCCCATCTGCCCGGAAGCATCACGCGGGCCGGCATTCCAGGTCGAAGGAACGACCGCCTGATAATTAGCGATAGCACCATTTTCGATGCGAATCCAGTGTCCCAGTGCTCCACGAGGGGCCTCATGGTAACCGAAACCCTGTGCCTCTTTCGGCCAGGTTGAAGGGTCCCATTTTTCGGCATTGTGAACCTCGAGGATGCCGCGGCCCATATTGTCGGTCAACTGCTGCAACCAGAGTTCGGTTTTCTGGGCCAGCATCAGGCAATCGATGCCGCGCGCCGCGGTGCGACCGAGGGTCGAAAAGAGCGCCTCTGCCCCGACGCCAAGGGTCTTGAGCACATGACCGACAATCGCCCGGGCATCCTGGTTGCCACTGGCATAAGCCACCAGGACCCGTGCCAGAGGACCAACTTCCATCGGCTGATCCATGTAGCGCGGTGATTTGACCCAGGAATACTTGCCATCGGTATCCAGAAAATCATAGGGCGGCTGAGGACCGGTATAATTTGGCGTGGTTTCGCCATCGTAGGGATGCTTCCCCTTATCATCGCCATCGCTGTAGCTGTACCAGGAATTAGTCACCGACTCGGTGATCTTCTTCTCGTCCATCTCCAGCACATTGGCTAGATCCTTGCCCATGATCACACCACGCTGAAAATAGAGATTGTCGGTTCCACCGCTGTTATCCATCGGGAAATCCCCGTAGGAGAGGTAGTTACCGACACCACCACCGATGGCAGCCCAGTCCTTGTAGAAAGAGGCCACTGCCAGCAGATCGGGGATGTAGACATTCTCAACAAATTTACGCGCTTTTTTGAGTAGCTTACCAATCAACGCCAGCTTGTCGGCATTCAAGGCATTCTGGCTATCGGGATCGAGCGGGATCGCCATGCCGCCGACCAGGAAGGTCTGCGGATGTGGATTTTTGGAACCGAGAATCGCGTGGATTTTGATGATATCCTTCTGCCATTCAAGGGCTTCAATATAGTGTGCGACCGCCATCAGGTTGGCTTCGGCGGGCAACTTGTAGGCGCTATGCCCCCAGTAGGCGTTGGAAAAAGGCCCGAGGCGGCCGGTCCCGACAAAGGCCTTGACCCGATCCTGGATCCCCTTGAAATACTTTGCGCTACTGAGCGGCCAGTCTGAAACCGATTGGGCCAGTTGCGCGGTCTTTTTCGGATCCGCCGAGAGGGCGCTGACGATATCGACCCAGTCGAGGGCGTGCAGGTGATAGAAATGGATGACGTGGTCCTGGACATTCTGAATGCCCATGATGATATTACGGATCAGGCGGGCATTGTCCGGAATCTGAATCTTGAGCGCATCTTCAACCGCGCGAATACTCGCCATTGAATGGACCGTGGTACAGACACCGCAGAAACGTTGGGTAAAATGGTGGGCGTCACGTGGGTCACGCCCCTTAAGAATCGTCTCAATACCGCGAAAGGCGGTCGAAGAACTCCAGGCATCCTGAATACGCCCCCCTTCGACTTTCGCCTCAATCCGCAAATGACCTTCAATGCGGGTAACAGGGTCGACTACTATCTTCTTTGCCATCTCCTAGTCCTCCTTCAACAGATCAGATTCCATATCATCATCCTTGCGCAGGGCGCTGGCGACACCGTGCGCCCCGAAGGCCACCGCCGTCGCGGCCGCAATGCCGAGCCCGATCTTATCGGCCGTTGCCTCAACCCCGAAGCCCGGAACATTCGGCAAACGCTTGTAGAACGGAGTCATCGTATCCCAGAACTGCGGCTCACTGCAGCCGATGCAACCGTGCCCGGCCTGAACCGGCCAACTGGTGCCTTCGTTGTAGCGCACGGTCGGGCAGTTGTGAAATGTTTCCGGCCCCTTGCAGCCCAGCTTATAGAGACACCAACCCTGACGGTGACCGGCATCACCGAAACCCTCGGCATACTGCCCGGCGTCAAAATGAGCCCGACGTTCACAGTTGTCATGGATCCGCTTGCCATATGCAAACTTGGGACGCCCCAGGCTATCGGTCGCCGGCAGCTTGCCGAAGGTCAGAAAATGGACGATAGACGCAGTCAGATTGGTTGCGTTGAGCGGACAGCCCGGCAGGTTCATCACAGTCGCTCCGGGAACCGCTTTTGTCACCGAGATCGCCCCGGTCGGGTTGGGCGCTGCGGCCGGAATTCCACCGAAGGAGGCACAGGAACCGACCGCAATCGTCGCTAGCGCACTGCCACAGACTTCGCGCGCGATATTCAGCGCAGAGTTCCCGCCAATCGTGCAGTGGATACCACCTTCGGCGGTCGGGATGGAGCCCTCAACAATGACAAGATACTTGCCCTTATACTTCTCCATCGTCTGCCGCTTGGCCGCTTCGGCCTGATGACCGGCGGCCGCCATGATGGTTTCATGGTAATCGATCGACAGATAATCGAGGATGATGTCGATCGCTGTCGGCTGATTGGCACGCAGGAAAGCTTCAGTATCTCCAGTACAGCCCAAAAACTCCATCCAGATCACTGGCGGCCGGTTATCCCCCTCGATCGCCTCGGCAATCTTGCCCATCATGGTTATCGGCAAGGCCAGGGTTGCGGTCATCACCGAACAGAATTTCATAAAATCCCGCCGGCTGATGCCACGAGTCTCCCAGCGCTGCAGGATCTCTTCCGGTATCACCCCGTCCTGCACCTGCTTCTCCTGTTTTTGCATCTAGAACTCCTCCTTTCGCCGCTTGCTCCAACAACTGGATAGGTTAAATTTAATAATACAGTATTCTGAAACTGCTTGCGGCATTCATCTATCTCAGCGCGAATCCCGCTCCTGGACTGACATAACAGTGTTTGTATACCGTTGAGGAATACATGAGTCAAGACAAAATACTACATAGTGTATACAGCATATAACATCTGGTAATTGCTTGTTTAATGATTGATTCAGGATATGCTCTATAGAGTAGATGAGTTCAACGGATATACAACCGGCCAAAAGGATTTTGTTGCTATGGAGATCTTTCTCACCGGTGGCAGCGGCTTCGTCGGTCGTGCCCTAAGCCACGAATTGCTCCAAAGAGGGCATCAACTGCGTTGCCTGGTGCGTGCCGGCTCCAGCGAGCGCCTGATCAACTCACCCCGGATCACCCCTGTTGCCGGAGATCTTTTTTCCGCCACAGAGTTAATTCCACTCATGGAAGGGGCCGACGCCGTCATCCATCTGGTTGGAATTATCCGTGAGTTTCCGAGGCGGGCTATTACCTTTGAACGCCTGCACCCTGAAGCGACTTCAGCCGTGGTTGCCGCGACCCATGCTGCGGGCATTCAGCGCTATCTGCATATGAGCGCTAACGGCAGTCGCCACAATGCTCGCTCGAGCTATCATCAAACAAAATGGCGGGCCGAGGAGATGGTGCGAAACTCTAACCTTGACTGGACAATCTTCCGCCCCTCGTTGATCTATGGCGCTGAAGATCAATTCATCAACCTGATCGCTACGCTGATCCGCAAGCTGCCGGTTATTCCGGTAATGGGGGATGGTGAATATCAAATGCAGCCGGTACCGGTTACCGCGGTCGCAAGGGGATTTGCGGCGGCGCTCGAGAGAAAAGCGGCAAACGGCAAAACTTACCATTGTGGCGGGGCTGACTGTTTAAGCTACAATCAACTGCTTGATCTCGTCGGGGAAGCTCTTGGCAAAAAGTCTGTTCGTAAAATTCACCAGCCCCTTGCATTGATGCGTCCGGTTGTCGCTATCCTCCAGCATCTGCCGTTCTTCCCCATGACTTCGGATCAACTGCAGATGCTGATTGAGGGTAACTGCTGTGAAACCGGGGACTGGCGTGATGATCTCGACCTAGAGCCCTGCCCTTTCCGCACCGGGCTGGA
>JAUXIR010000267.1 GCA_030620915.1 Geopsychrobacter sp.
AGTGCGATGGCAGCATCTCGCGTCTGCCGGTCTGGGCTCCCTCGCCGGTGCCGGATATCCTCTTCCGCGAGACCCCCAAGGCGATGGAGATCGAGGATATCGAAGAGGTCTGTCGTTACTTCGCGCTTAGCGCCGAGCATGTGCGGCAGGGCGGTTTCGACGGCATTGAACTGCAGTTCGGCCATTCCAGCTTGGCCCGCCAGTTCCTCTCTCCCTTGACCAATCAGCGCCAGGACGAGTTCGGCGGCAGCCTCGAAAACCGCATGCGCGCACCCTTGATGTTTATCGCCGCGGTACGCAAGGCGGTCGGTAACGATTATACCCTCGGAATCCGCATGTGCGCCGACGAGATGATCCCCGGCGGGCTCGATCTGGCCCAGGTTCAGGAGATCTGCGGACTCTTCGAGGAGACTGGCCTGATCGACTTCGTCGACCTGTCGATTGCGACATTTTACAATCTTTACCTGGTCGAAGGTTCGATGCATACCCCCCTCGGCTATACCATTCCGCTGGCTGCCGGGATCCGCGAAAAGATCGATCTGCCGGTCTTCTGCACCGGACGGATCAACGATCCGACCATGGCCGAGAAGGTACTCGCCGCCGGTCAGGCCGACATGATCGGCATGTGCCGTGCGCTGATCTGTGATCCCTTCCTGCCGAAGAAGGCCGAGGAAGGGCGTCTGGAAGATATCCGTTCCTGTATCGCCTGCAACCAGGGCTGTATCGGTCGCATGGGGATCAACCGTTCGCTCGGTTGCGTCCAGAACCCGGCCGTCGGTCTGGAAAAGAAGTGGGGCGAGGGAACCTTGTTGCCCGCTCCGCTGAAGAAGAAGGTGATGGTTGTCGGTGGTGGTCCCGGCGGTATGTGGGCGGCTAAGATGGCCGGTCTCCGTGGTCACGATGTCACCCTGCTCGATCGTAACGATAGTCTCGGTGGCCAGGTTCTGACCGCCATGAAAGGGGCCGGACGTGACGAGTTCGGTGTGATCATCCGCAATGAGAAGGAGCAGGTCGACAAGGCCGGGGTCAGGGTTGAACTGGAGGTCGAGGTGACGGCCGAGTCGGTGCTGGCGGCCGAGGTCGATACCGTCATCGTGGCCACCGGTAGCAAGCCGAAGTCCCATCCGGTCGGTGGGTCCGACGGACCAGGCGTGTGTAACGTCTGGCAGGTCCTCGATCAGGAAGTCGAGGTCGGCGAAAAGGTCTGCCTGATCGATTACGACGGCCATCACCGTGCGACCGCGACCGCTGAATATCTCGCCGATCAGGGCAAAAAGGTCCATATCATCTGTTCCAGCCTGTTTATCGGCGCCGAACTCGGTCCCACTCAGGATCTCTACCTGACCCGTCAGCGCCTGCTGAGCAAGGGGGTGACCTTTACCCCCGACATCGCGGTGATGGAAGTCTCCGGTGAGATCGGCGAGAAAACCATCAAAGGCTTCAACGTCTACAGTAACGTTTGGGACGAGTGGAGCGGTTATGATTCGATCGTGCTGGCGATGGGGCAGGAGGTCGACGAAGATCTCTATTTTGCCCTCAAGGGTAAGGTCAAGGAACTTCACCGGATCGGTGATTGCGTGGCCCCGCGCAGGGTTGATATGGCGATCTGGGAAGGCCATGAAGTTGGGAGGAACATCTGATGGCTGCCGGGAAATTTCAGTCTGCCGGGCCACCGCCCGAAATTCTGGTCTTTGTCGACCTGCCTGAGGGTAATCTGGACGATTACGGCAAGGGGATTCTGTCGGAAGCTTCTCGTTTGGCGAAAACCCTTTCAGCCGAATGGTCGGTGCTCTGTTTTGCCGGAGCCAAGGATGAAGCCATGGCGGCGTTGGCAGCCTACGGAACCGAGAAGCTGATCCTGCTTGAAGGACCCGAGGGGCTGACCGATTCTCTGGAAGTGCAGGGTCGGCTGATCGCCTTGGTTGCCAGTGAAAAAGAGTCTTCGCTGATTTTATTGCCGCATAACGACCTCGGCGGATCGCTGGCACCGCTGCTGGCAGCGGAATTGGACGCTGCACTCTTTACCGAGGCAATCGCCTGTCGTGTCGAGGCGAACAGCCTGAAGTTGACCCGGCAGGTTCTTGGCGCTCAGGTTGCCGAAGCGAAGATCTGGGACGCTAGTGTACCTCTGGTCCTAACGGTTAATTCGCGAGTGCTGAGCAGCGTGGTGCTGCCGGGCATGGAATCCGACCAGGTTCAGGTTGAAGATTGGCCGCTGTCGGAATCTGTGGTTGCGGGCGCCACCCGCATCGTTGAGCGGATTCCCGCCGACCCCCAAACCGTCGATGTTTCCGAGGCCGAAGTGATGGTCAGTGCCGGGCTCGGTTGCAGTGTGCAGGGTTTTACCCAGGTCGAGGAGTTGACTCAATTAATCAATGCTTCCCTTGGCGTGACCCGCCCGGCCTACGATCTCGGTTATACCGGTTTTGAACGGATGGTCGGCCAGACCGGCAAAACCGTTGCGCCACGCTTCTATCTGGCCTTGGGCATCTCCGGTTCGATGCATCATATCGGCGGGATCAAGGATTCCAAGCGGATCGTCTCGGTCAATATCGATCCCAAGGCACCGATCATTGCTAATTCCGACGAAGCCTTCGTCGCCGATCTGCGCGAGGTGATGCCGCTGCTGATCGAGCGGGTCAAGTCGGCGACAATGGGTGATGGAGATACAGGAGGTGCGGCATGAAACGCACATTTGACGCGATCGTTGTCGGTGCCGGTCCGGCCGGTTCATCGGCGGCTTTGACCATGGCCAAGGCCGGTCTCAGTGTGGCGCTGCTGGAGCGGGGCGAATTTCCGGGTGAGAAGAATATGTTCGGTGGCGTTCTGCATCGCTTGACCGCACTCGAAGAGTATTTTCCCGATTTCTGGAATCAGGCCCCATGGGAACGACATATTGTTAAAAAGAATCTTTCCTTTATCACCCCGGGGTCGAGTTTCAGTGTCAGCTTCGATAATGAGGAAGCGGATACTCCTCCTTACAACGGTTATACGATTTTTAGGCCCAAATTTGATAACTGGCTGGCGCAAGAGGCGGTCAAGGCCGGAGCAACCCTGCTGACCCGCTCGACTGTCGATGACGTGATCCGCCAAGACGGCAAAATTGTCGGGGTGACACTGTTGCGCGATGGCGCTGAACTCCGTGCACCGGTGGTTATTGCGGCGGACGGTGTCCTCTCTTTTACGGCTAAAAAGGCCGGCTTGCGACAGGGCAAATTCAGCACTGAAAATCAGGGGGTCTGCATCAAGGCGCTGATCGATATGCCGAAGGAGGTTATCGATGATCGTTTCGGTCTGGTGCGTGAACAGGGCGCTTCCACTGAAATCGTCGGCAACAGCGCCGGTGTCCGTGGTGGAACCTTCCTCTATACCAATTATGATTCCCTCTCGCTGGGAATGGTGCTGGAACTGGGTAGTTTAACCAAAACAGATAAGACCCCATACGATCTGCTCAATAATTTGATGGAGCAGCCGCAGATTGCCAAACTGCTCAGAGGCGGGAAATTGCTTGAATACTCGGCTCACCTGGTCCCCAAGGGTGGCTACGAGATGATTCCGGAATTGGTTGGCGACGGGATCATGGTTGCCGG
>JAUXIR010000278.1 GCA_030620915.1 Geopsychrobacter sp.
CCGATGCGGTGGTGCTCTTCCCCGGCGGTTTCGGCACTCTGGACGAGGGGATGGAGATCATGACCCTGATCCAGACCGGCAAAAATCCACCGATCCCGTTAATCATGATCGATGATGATAATGGCGGATACTGGGATAAGTTTTTGGATTTTGTCCGTGATCCGCTGCTCAAGCGTGGCCTGGTCAGCGGTCAGGACTTCAGTCTTTTTACCATTACCAGTGACCCGGTCGAGGCTGTGGCCTTGATCGATGATTTTTATCGTAATTACCACAGTATGCGTTTTGTTAAGAATAAACTGGTGATCCGTCTCAATCGCCCGCTCGATTCCGAACATCTCAGGGTGCTGCGCGACGAATTCAGTGAGATCATCAACCCCGGCGGCAGCCTGCAGCTGACCAGCGCCCTGCCGGAAGAGCAGGATCAGCCTGATCTGGATCAGTTGCCACGCCTGACGATGGAATTCAACCGGCGCAGTTACGGATTGCTCAAGGCGTTTATTCGCCGGATCAACTCCTTTTAGACGATGGACAGCCTACCGATCAGCCCCTTGCGGGTCCCGCTCAAAAAAGCCGATCTGCACCAGATGCTCGCCCTGCTGCGTCTGAGCTGGAAGCTGCAGGGCAACCCAGCTTATCAGCGGCTTATCTCTGCGGAATTGCCTGAGTCTGCCCGCTTCATCCCCGCTAATGCCGGGGTGATGATGGGCTATGATTTTCACCTGACCGCTGAGGGTCCGCGCCTGATTGAGATCAACACCAATGCCGGTGGTGCCGCTCTGGCATTGCGCGCCTGCCATGGTGAACCGCGCTTGACCCCGTCACTGGAGCGCCGCTTGAAGATGATGTTCGAGCGCGAATGGCAGGATTTTTCCGCGGCCGACAGACCTTTGCGCAACCTGGTGATTCTGGATGAAAATCCCCGGCAACAGGCGCTATTCCCGGAGATGAAGCGCTTTGCGGACTGGCTCACAGCTGCCGGGATCGCGGTGGAAATTGCCGATCCCGCCGATCTTGTCGCCGATGAACACGGGGTGAGCATCGCAGGCAAGCCGGTCGATATGATCTATAATCGCCACTGCGATTTTTATCTGGAAGAAGCGGCGATGGCCGGTATCCGTAGCGCCTACCTTGAGCGCAAGGTTTGTTTGACGCCCAACCCCTTCGTCTATGGCCATCTGGCGGATAAGCGCCGTCTGATCCTCTGGTGCCAGGCTAAAAAAATGACCGAGCTGGGGCTGGACGAAGCAGAGGCCCGGTTGCTGCAGCAGATTATCCCGCGCAGCCGGTTGCTTGCGGATCTTGATCCTGACCAGATATGGTCGCAGCGCAAAAAATTGGTCCTGAAACCGGTCGCCCGCTATGGCAGTAAGGGGGTGCTGCTCGGCAAGGGGATGTCACGCAAACGCTTCGCCGAATTCGACCCCGCGCTGACCCTGGTGCAGGATCTGGTGCCGCCATCACGGGTTGCCGATTTCGAGGGCAACTCCTTCAAGGTCGATCTGCGTCTCTACGCCTGGCGAAATCGTTCGCTCGGGATTGCGGCGCGGCTCTACCAGGGGCAGGTCACCAACCTGCAAACGGTCGGTGGTGGCTTTGCCGCGGTAACCCTGATCTGAGACTGAACTCCAGTCGGATACCCCCTATCGGGGAGAGTTGAATACTGGTTAAGGCAGTTCGACCCATTCCGCATCGGTAAGGCTTTTTCCCGGATTGCGGACCGAGCTGAAGCGGATGACATGTGTCCCCTGAATCCCGATATGACGGTTGCCGGAATAGCTGATCGGCGGTGTCAGTCCGGTAGCGAACCGGGTGAACTGTTCAAGGACTGAAGTCAGCTGTTTGCGGTCACTCTTTCGGCCGGCCAGTCGCAGCGCTTCGACCAGTATTTTGGCCGAGGAGTAGGCTGAAATACTGGCTTGAATGTGTCTCTCCGGCAGCTTGTAATCTCGTTGCAGCCGGTTGAAGTAGGCCTTGAGGATACTGTTCATCGCCTGACCGACTTAAGGTGTCCACTATTGCGGACCCACCTCAACCGGCACTGGTAATGTTGCCGCGGCCAGACTTGTCTGATTTTCCTTCGGCTATCTTTTAATATCTCGCACTCGAGCGACGTATGGCTTGGTTGCGCGCCTGGGGGTGGTTGCCGGCCGTTCCGGCCTCGCCGTAACCAGGGCGAGTTCCGGCTCCGTAAATGCTGTGGTTCTGGTGCAATTGCGCCCGGCTCTTTTCGCGGCATAAACTCCTTCGTCAGCAGTCTTGATCATGACATCGTAACTATTCATAAGCGGGGTACGTGAGGCAACTCCGACACTGATACTTCCCTGCCATTCAGTATCTCCGACCGGGATCCTGAGATGCGCAACCGCTTTTCGCACAAGTTCGGCGACATGCATGGCGCCTTTTAAGGGGGTTGCCGGACAGATAACCAGAAATTCATCGCCTCCCAATCGGCAGACAATGTCATCGCTTCTTACCGCCTCACTTAAGCGCCTAGCCAGTTCGTAGAGTACAGAATCACCAGCATCGTGGCCAAAGTGATCATTGATCGATTTGAAGCCGTCAGCGTCAATCATCATGCAGGACAGCGGGGTCTTGCTGTCGACAGATTCCTTCCATAGTTGTTTAAGCCTGCGCATGGCATGACGCCTGTTGGGCAGATTCGTCAAGGCATCTGTCATCGCCAGCTCTTCAAAGTTCCGGTTTGCTTCAGAGAGAGCGAGAGTCCGTTCGTTGACTTTTGCTTCAAGCGTCCGGTTCATTTCAACTAACTGACGATTACGCAATGAAGCCTGTTGGAAAAGGTCGCTCAGCGCCGCCAGCAGGGTTCTTGTCGATTGGTTGGCTTCTTTCTCCTCATTTTCAAAGGCCTTTCTGGTACTTAGGCCGGCCTTGATTGCCGCGATCTGTCGGGACAGGCTTTTGTCGTACCCGAGCAGATGATAGGCCAGCCAGTTGTTGTGGAACTGCAGAAGAGATTTGCCGCAGTCATTGTCAGCGAGGCCGATATCTTTCTGCATGAAGTCGATCTCAAGCAGGAAGTCTGCATGCTCTTTGATATGGCGTTCCTGATGACGTTTGTCGATAGCAAGGCTTGCCATCAAGCTTTCTTCTGCCTGGAAATGTTGTTCAGTGGAGGAGAAAAGCTGAGTAAAAAGACCATCAAGATCATCGGCATAGAGCCGATCCTGAATCAGCAGCTTGCCGCAGCGGTTGATTAAGTCGGCCAGTCCCTGATGTTGCCTGTCGATTTCAGGCAGCCCGGTCTCAAAGTTTTTGTCCCACTTGAAGATATCCATCGATCTTAACCCGGCGAAATGCGGTGAAATGGGTCCAGCCTCTCATCAGGCGAGCCCACCCGTACATATCTAATTCATGACAGAAAAGATCCGATTATACAACTGATAGCGTAAAAAAGACGTTACCTGCTCTTTGAAAAAAGAAGAGCATCTGCGGTACCTTTTGGGTCTCTCACAACTCAAAAGGAGGTCCACAGATGCTCCCAGGAGAAACATGTCTCCCAGAAGCG
>JAUXIR010000150.1 GCA_030620915.1 Geopsychrobacter sp.
ATTGGGAAATTTGAGAGAAAGGGCTGTAACTTCTTGAAAAAATAGGATAAAAGTTGCGTATGAGTCTTGCGAAGAAACTCTTTATATATACCGGTGGTGTCCTATTGGTTCTGCTGATAGTCACCTTCGGGCTGTTGGAAAAGCGCCAGGCTGTGCTCTGGCAGGATCATCTGCAGGCCCAGCATCTTGCTGCGGCTCGTTTTGCCACGCCTGAAATTTTGAAACATTTCCGTGGCGATTTCACCCAATTGTCACCGCGTAAACAGGGTGAGATGGTCCACCTGCTCGGTTTCAGTCATGATCTGATCCGCTTTTCGCTCCATTCTGTCAGCGGGCGTGCTCTGTTTGTTTCGGACCTTTTTCCCGGGTTCGATAACCAAGATCTGCCGGCTGATGCGATCTTCGAAGCCGACGAGCACGATTTGGCCTATCGGGTGTTGTCGGATCAACAGGGTCGTCGCGTTCTCGATGTCGCGGTTCCGGCGTTCAGCCCGGCGGGGTCGCGCTTGTTAAGCGTACGTTTCTATTACTCATTCCGTACCGTTGATCAGCAACTGGCGGAGATGCATCAGGCTTTTTTAAGTATCGCTATCGGTGCCGCCTTAGTCTCCTTGTTGCTAGCGGCCTTTGGCGCCAGGCGTCTGACCCGTCCTATCCAACAACTAACCGACGGTGCCAGAGCGATTACACGTGGTGAACTTGAAACCCGTATCCCGATTCGTGGGGCCGATGAGTTGACCGTTCTGGCGGGTGCCTTTAACGAGATGGCCGGTAGTTTGAATTCGAGTCGAGAAGAATTAACCCGACGCAATGAGCAGTTGATCAATGCCAACGAAGAACTGCACCGAATCTACGAGCGATTGACCCGCGCCGAACGCCTGGCTGCCGTCGGTCAGGTTGCCGCCGGTGTTTCACACGAAATCGACAACCCGGTTGGAATTATCCTCGGCTATGCCCAGCTTCTCCACCAAGATCTGGCGCCAGATGATATTCGGCGTGAAGATGTGCAGGCGATTATCGATGAATGTCTACGCTGTAAACGGATCACCGGCGGGCTGCTCGGTCTGTCACGCACCGGAGCTCGCCAGTGGGAACCGGTCGATCTACAGGAATTGATTGAAACGACCTGGGCATCATTACACCCGCAAAAGCTGTTTCGACAGATCGATTTCGACATGCAACTCGACGCAGATGTGCCACGCCTGATCGGCGATGCCGATCGACTGCGTCAGGTGCTGGTCAATCTGCTGCTGAATGCGGTTCAGGCACTCGATGAACAGGGCTCAATCCATATCGGACTGAAGAATGCCGGCAATGGGGCGGTCATTGTTGTCGATGATGATGGCCCCGGCATTTCAATCACGCAGCGGGAGACGGTCTTCGATCCCTTCTTTTCAACCAAGGAGAGGGGGAAGGGGACAGGTCTTGGCCTGGCTATTTGTCGTAAGTTGATCGAAGAACATGGCGGCAGCATCGAGGCCCTCGATTCTCCCCTTGGTGGAGCACGTATGCGAATTTATCTGCCCTGTGATATAGAAGGGGAAATTACAGGGCAGGGTTAAAAAGTCTTTGACATACAGGCATGCGATTTTTAGAATGCACGAAGCTTTCCCCCTAATAAAATAAAGAGATGGAAATATATTTGAGATGGAGCGAGTTTCAGCCCTGATCCAGGGAGACATGCAGGCTGTCGAAGGTCGTTTTCGGGAGAATTTGACCTCTGATGTGCCCTTGATCGGGCAGGTGGGTGAGTACCTTCTAGCCAGTGGCGGGAAAAGAATCCGCCCGATGTTGTTGTTGTTGGCGGCCAGACTCTGTGATTACCGTGGTGATAATCATATCGAATTGGCTGGAGTCATCGAGTTTATTCATAGTGCAACCCTGTTGCATGATGATGTGGTCGACGGTGCTGAACTGCGGCGTGGAAACCGTTCAGCGAATGTGGTCTGGGGTAACGAGGCCTCAGTGCTGGTTGGCGATTTTCTGTTTGCCAAATCCTTTTCGGTTATGGTCGGATGCGAGAGCCTGAAAATATTACAGCTACTTTCCGATACCACGACTCAGATGGCCGAAGGAGAGGCCCAGCAGTTACTCAATACCGCAGATCTTGGGGTTGATGAAGAGCGTTATCTCAGGGTTATCCGCGACAAGACCGCGCTTTTAATTGCCGCTGCTTGCCAGGTCGGGGCCGTATTGGCAGAGGCCTCACCCCAACAGGAGGCGGCACTGCGGGAATTCGGGCTTGAGATCGGTACGGCCTTCCAGCTCATGGATGATGCTCTTGACTATGTTGCCGATCAGCAGGAATTTGGCAAAGCACGGGGCCATGACCTGGAAGAGGGCAAAATGACCCTGCCGCTGATCCGCGCCTATGCAGGGGCTGATGCGAGCGAACGGGCTGAAATAACAAAGATTATCGAACTCGAAGAATTAAGTGAGGTCGACTTTGAGCGGGTTTGTGCCCTGATTGAGAAGTATGATGGCATCGAATATACGCGCCTCTGCGCAATTGAACGGATCGAGTCGGCCAAGTCCCAGCTCAATATTTTCCCCGACAATGAGGTGCGCAGTGCCCTCTGTATTCTCGCCGACTATGTGGTGGCGCGAAACAAGTAAGTCGAGTACCCTACTCATATGCCCTTGACGAAGGCCGCACCTGTTGATTCTGGGGGCGGCTTTTTTCGTATGACCCAGGAACCCGATGTTCAAAATTAATCTGCACAAAAAAGTACTCGGCGCATTCCTGTTGCTATCTCTGGTGCCGCTGATGTTGTTGCTGGTCAATTCGCACCATAGCCTGCGGCTGGTCGAAACCTTGCTGCGACAACGGACGACCGAGGCTCTCGATGCCCAGGCGGCTCAAGCCTTGGAGTTGCGTGCCGAGATGGTCGCGCGCGAGGTTGCCGATTTCTTGCAGCAGGTAGAGGGGGATCTGAAGGACCTGGCGTTGATTGAGCCCGCTCAGGAATCCTATATCGATTTTTCATGGGGACATGCGCGTAGCGTCTGGTATCGTCGCGGCACCAATGATAATCCGATTGAAGTCAGGGAACGAATTCTGCTTTACCATGAAGTGAGCTTTATCGATCCCTCTGGCCAGGAAAGGGTCCGTATTGTCGCCGGTCGTCCTTCGATGAATCTGCGGAATGTCGCAAAGCCAGAAAACACCAGCTATAAAAGTGAAACCTATTTCCAGAAGGCCAGGCAGCTACGCAAGGGTGAAATCTCGGTCTCCCGTCTAAGTGGTTGGTATGTCAGTCGTGACGAACAGCTCCAGGGAGCCGAAACGCCTCTCGAGGCCGTGCAGGGAACGCCTTACCGCGGGGTCGTGCGGTTCGCAACGCCGGTCTACAAAGGCGACGAGTTGTCAGGGATCGTCGTTCTGTCCCTTGATCATCGTCACCTGATGGAATTCACCCAGCATATCTCTCCGACCAAAGACCGCTATGTGGCCTTTCCGTCCTATGCCAGTGGCAATTACGCCTTCATGTTTGATGATGAAGGCTGGATGATTACCCATCCAAAATCCTGTGATATCCGTGGTTATGATCCCGATGGACGTCTGGTGCCAGCCTATAGCCAGGAGACCGATTCCGCGACGATTCAAGCCGGTCGCATCCCTTTTAATTTACTAAACGCTGGTTTTATTCATCAAAATTACCCGGTCGTTGCCGATGCAGTGCGCAATGGACGGCAAGGAGTTGTTGATATCACCAATGTTGGTGGATCACGTAAGATCATGGCTTATGCGCCGATTTTCTACGCTCAGGGTGATTTTAGGCGGTTTAATATCTTTGGTGGAATTACGATCGGCGCCGAAGTCGACAATTTCCATCAACCGGCCTTAACTACGGCAAGTTTGATCCGTAAAGAGATCACCAACTATTTAAGTGAATCCTGGTTGGTGATCTCAATAACCGTCATGTTCGTGATTTTGGCTGCCTATCGACTTTCGAGCAGTATCGTTGGCCCACTCATCTCTTTGACCGAAGGGACCCGCGAGATGGCCCGCGGAAACCTGGAGACCCGCGTTGAAGTCAGTTCCTACGATGAGGTCGGAATCCTGGCCGACTCGTTCAACCGAATGGCCAATGACCTGAGTTTGAGACAGCTGCGCCTGTTAAAGACCCTGAAGGCACTGCGTCGTTCACGCCAGGAGATTATCCGCGAACGCAACTTCAAGCATACGGTCGTCGAGAACATTGAAACCGGCATTCTGACCTTTGACGAAAAGCGTCAGGTGACCTCATTGAACGGCCCGGCCTGTAAAATTCTGGGTATCAGTCAGCCGAGTGAAGCGACGCCCTGGCATGAAATTTTGAACGGCTGGCCCGAATTTTACGCCGGACTCGAGCATGCCTTTACAACGGTTGACCCGCAGAACTGGGGAGACTATATCACCCTTGAGCGTGATGACCGACGCTTGACCTATCGTCTGTCACTTTTCCCCTTGAGTTTCAGGCGCCAAGCCGGTTGGTTGTTGACCGTTGAGGATCTGACCGAGCGCGTCAATATGCGCGAGCAGATGGCGCGCATGGACAGGCTGGCTTCTCTGGGACGCATGTCGGCCGGAATTGCCCATGAAATTCGCAATCCTTTGACCGGGGTCAGTTTGCTGCTGGATGAACTGCATGATCGACTGCTTGGTCAGGAAGAGGATCAGTTGTTGATTCAAAAAGCACTCGGCGAGATGGAGCGTCTTGAACGATTGGTTGGTGAGCTCTTGCATTTTTCGGCGTCCAAACCGAGGTTGATTTCCGGTGATCTCGCTACTGTTATCGATGATTCGATATTTCTGGTATGTAGACAATGTGAACGGCAAGGGATTGAAATCGTGCATCATTTTGATGTCGGCTTGCCCAAATTACTCATAGATCCCGATCGACTGAAACAGGTATTTCTGAACCTGTTCAGCAACGCCATCTACGCCATGCCGGAAGGGGGTCAGTTGAAGATTCTGGCGAGTCGCGTGCGTAAGGGTGTGCAGGTTACGGTTATCGATAATGGTTGTGGCATTGAAGCGGAGAAGATTGGCTTGATATTCGAGCCTTTCTATACCAGTAAGGGGCGAGAAGGCACCGGCCTCGGCCTGTCGATTAGCCACAACATCCTCTCTGAACACAAAGGGTCGATCAGGGCTGAAAGCACCATCAATCAAGGAACTCGGGTCTTTCTGCTGTTGCCGGTTGAGGGCGACGATGAAATAGGCTGAAAATCGCCAACGTTTCTCGGTTTTTATCCTCGCTGTCTGGTTTTACCTCATGCAAGCCAAGGGAAGTGGCCAAAAACCACCGTTTTGGCTTGCCATCTGTATAC
>JAUXIR010000123.1 GCA_030620915.1 Geopsychrobacter sp.
CGGCCTGGCGCCTTGATCTTCTCCAGCTGCTGCTTCTGCCGGTAGTTGCCAGCCAGACTAAGAACCTTCTGTTTGGCATCGGCGATCAGGTTGTCGATGTCCATGGTCACGGAATCACGCTCCCCGCATCAGCCCCATGCCGTAGAGATCAGCGGCAGAGGTCGACACCTTGGCGGTAAGGATGTTCTGGAAATGTTTCTGGATAAACGGCAGAACTTCTGCCCGATAAGAAGCCGCCTGATCGATAGCCCGTAGCGCCATCTCCTTGGTGCCGCCGCCAGCGGGAATCAGACCGACACCGATCTCGACCAGGCCCATATTGGTTTCTGCATGAGCAGCCACCGCGTCAGCATGCAGGGTCACTTCACAACCACCGCCGAGAGCCAGATTAAAAGGTGCGGCAACCACCGGAACGGCGGAGTATTTCAGTGCCATCAGTGACGTCTGAAAGGCAACAATCATCTCCTCGATACCAGTAAAGTTCTTCTCTTTGATGTTGGCGGCAAACTTTCCCAGATTGGCTCCGGCCGAAAAGACCTTGCCCTGGTTAGCGACCACCAGACCCACACCTTGAGTTTCAGCCAGTTCAACCGCCCTGGCGATCATGTCGAGAATATCCAGATCGATGGCGTTCATCTTCGAATGGAATTCGAGGCAGAAGACCCCGTCACCCAGATCGTAGATCGAGGCATCGTTGCTGCTTTCTATGACTTTGCCAGCGCGCTTGAGGCTGTCGAGCTCGATACTGCCCGGTTTGACCGGCAGTGCGCGGTATTCACCGGCGACCAGATCCCAGGCCGATTGGGTTGCGCCCTCATAGCGGTAGAAGCTTTCGACCTGTTTCAGCGAAGCCGGAACCCTCAGTCCATCAGCTTCAACCCGCTTGACGAAGTCGGAAACCCCGTAGGCATCGAGCATCTCGAAAGGACCGAGACTCCAGCCGAAGCCCCACTTGACGGCGTTATCGACATTGATAATGTCATCGGCAATCTCAGGAATCCGCTTGACGGTATAGAGCAGGGTATCGCGCAGATTGCGCCAGGCAAATTGAGCGGCGGCATCATCAACACTCAAGGCCGCTTTCAGTTTTTCACCAGGAGTGGATACCTTTTTTGCCGCGCTAACCGAATCGAATACCGGCTTCCGGGCAGGATTGAACTCGCCGCTGGTGTAATCGTAGCAGCTGGTCGATTTATCCTTTTCACGCCGGTAGAAACCCTGCTTCGCCTTACGTCCAGTCAGACCGTTTTTGACCATTGCGGTGACAAAATCGGGCAACAAAAAGGTATCCCGGTCCTCGTCGCCTTCGACCAGGTTGTAGGTATTTTCCGCTACCATTGCCAGGGTATCGATACCGACCAGATCGAACAGCTTGCACAGGGCGCTACTTGGACGGCCCGTGGCCGGACCGGAGATTGCATCGGCCTCTTCAGCCGAAAGTCCCATCTGCTGCATGTGATGCATGCCGTTGCACATGGAGAAGACACCGATCCGGTTGGCGATAAAATTCGGCGTGTCCTTGCAGACGACAATCCCCTTGCCGAGGCGCCGAGCACAGAATTCGCTCATGAACTCTATGACCGCCGGGTCGGTGTATTTTGATGCAACTAGTTCGAGCAGACGCATATAGCGCGGAGGATTAAAGAAATGGGTAACGAGGAAGTTCTTGCGCACCACCTCAGGCAACACCTCGGCCATGGCGTTAACCGAAAGCCCGCTGGTGTTGCTGGTGAGGATGGCGCCCTCTTTCAGGTTCGGCACCACCTTGTCGATGAACAGATTCTTCTTGACCTCCATATTCTCGATGACAACCTCAACCACCCAATCACAATCCTTGAGCTTGGCGATATCGTCATCAAAGTTGCCGACGGTTACCTGACCGGCGTAATCCTTGTGGTAAAAACCACGCCCCTTGATCGAACCCTGGAGTCCGGCGGCAGCGAAACGGTTACGAACAGCCGGGTTTTCCAGACTCAGACCCTTGGCTTTTTCCGCATCGTTCAGCTCTTTCGGCACCATGTCCAGGAGCAATACTTCAAGACCGGCGTTGGCCAGATGGGCCGCGATATTCGCCCCCATGACTCCGGCACCGAGTACGGCGGCACGTTTAATCTGCTTCATTCTTTTCCTCCACAAAGACCGGTTCTGTTGCGGCCTGGATGATTCTGCATATGTGTTTTTGGTGTTCAGCGCAAAAGCTCAAACATCAGGCCCTACCTGTTCAGCTGGGCCTGATGTTAAAACAATCGTCGCACTTTATTTTGCCTCGGTGGCACGAACCCGCGGGTAGGTCTTTGCCAACAGATCTCCACCCCGGCGATTCAGGTGCTCATTGACACCGTCGGCAATAGTGTTGGCGCGGGCATCGCGGAACCATTTTTCGGTGTTGTATTCTCTGGTCAGGCCGTAACCGCCGTGGACCTGAATGGCGTCGCTGGCATTATCCAGTGCCATCTGAGTACAGAGAGTCTTGGCGGCGAAGGAATACTCGGGGTGACCAGGATAGATGCTGGCATTCAGGTTCAGTACTGCACGCGAGAACGACCGGCAGGCCTCAACCCGGCTAAACATCTGATGAAGTCTGATTTTCATAGCGTCATGTTCGATGATCGGCTTGCCGCCCTGTACCCGCTCTTTGGAGTAAGCCAGCGCTTCGTCATAAGCAGCACGGGCCAGGCCGGTCGACCAGGTCGCCATTGTCATATTGCCCTTGGACAAGGCTTGATCAAACAGGTGCATCCCCTGGTCGGTCCCGGCGAGCATGTGGCTCTTGGGAATCCGCACATCGGTGCAAAAGACTTCACCCTGGCACAGGTCGCGCAGACCCATTTTTTCCAGCGCGCCACCCTTGGAGACACCGGGGAGATCGAGAGGTATGAAAGCGACCCCCTGGCCGCCTAGCCCCATCGAATCGTCCAACTGAAGATGCATCTGGATGTGGGTTGCGATGGGAGCGGCCGAAACCCAGGCGCTCTTGGCGCCGTTGACTACATACTCATCACCATCGAGATAGGCGGTCATATCACCCCGGGTTCCGGGCTTATGATAAAACTCCAGGTCGGGTGAGATAATGTCACAACCACGGTTCGGTTCAGTTCCGCCCCAGCAGCCGACCATGGTTCCATCGGTGCAATTAGCAAAGGGGACGACATACTTTTCAATCAGCTCCTGGTTGCCGCTCAGAGCCAGGGTCAAAAAAGGCCAACCGGCCACCCCGAGGGTCGCAGCCAGGCCGAAGCTGCCCCAGGAGAGTTCTTCGTTCACAATATGGTATTGCAAGGGCGTGAGCCCCTGCCCTCCCAGCTCCTCCGGCAGAACCGAAGAATGAAAGCCCATCTCGTAGGCATGACGCATAAAGTCCCACAAGGGCGAGCCGGGCGCGACGGCCTCGACGGCACTCATCTGATCGACCTCTTTGGCGATCGGACGCATGACTTCTTTGGCAAACTGGTGGGCGGTCTCTTTGAGCTGCTGATCTTCCCAGGACAAATCAAGATTGATATCGAAGTAAGGCATTTTGTTTCTCCTTCAAAAAAGGGTTTATACGAAACTGAGGTCGCAGTAATTAATCAATACGCTGATACATGGTGACAACCCCGATGCTGCCGAGTCCGCCGTTGTGCTGCAGAGCCGTACGGGCACCTTCAACCTGACGTTTATCGGCCTGGCCGCGTAGTTGCCAGACCAGCTCGGCACACTGGGCCAGACCGGTCGCACCCAGGGGATGGCCCTTGGAGAGCAGCCCGCCCGATGGGCAGACGACGATCTTGCCGCCGTAGGTGTTATCGCCATCATTGATGAACTTTTCAGAGCCACCCTCGGGGACCAGCCCCAGGGCCTCGTAGGTGGCGATTTCGTTGCAGGTGAAACAGTCGTGCAGTTCAACCACATCAACATCATCGGGACCGATACCCGACTGCTCGTAAACCTCGCGAGCCGCCTTGGCGGTCAGATCGGAGCCGAGCAGCTCCAGCGCCCCGCCGGCTGCGAATGTACTTTCGGTATCGGAGGTCATCGCCTGACCGACGACGACGATATTGCTGGCCAGTCCATGTTTTTTGGCAAAAGCCTCGGAGCAGAAGATCGTAGCTCCGGCACCGCAACTCGGCGGACAGGCCATCAGTTTGGTTAAGCCCTCAAAGAGAGTCGGTGCAGCGAGCACCTCTTCGACTGTGACCTGATCGCGAAAGATGGCATTCGGATTATTCGCCGCATGACGCCGCGCCTTGACGGTGATCTTGGCAAAGGTCTCATCACTGGCACCGTAACGCTTCTTGTAATCGAGATACTGGGCACCGAACAGCAGACCGACCATCGGCATATTCTTCGGTGCTTCTTCGAGTCCGAGCATCGGCAGGGCTGCTTTAACGAAACGGTCGAGCGGGGCTTCACGGTCGGCCCAGGTATTCTGAATAGCCCCGCGAGGCATCTCCTCAAAACCGAAAGCCAGTGCACATTCGACGGCACCAGACTGAACCGCCTGACGCGCCAGAAACAAGGCTGTCGACCCGGAGGCGCAATTGTTGTTGACGTTGATAACCGGGATACCTGTCAGACCAACCCGATAGGCTGCCGCCTGACCACAGGTACTGTCACCCATCACGTAGCCGGCATAGGCCTGCTGAATCTGCGAATACTCCAGACCGGCATCAGTCAAGGCCGCGCGGATCGCATATTCGGCCATCACCAGATAGGAACCGCTCTTCCCCGGTTTTTTGAACGGGGTCATGCCGACACCGACAACACAGGTTTGATTGCTCATTTCTTCAACCTTTCGCATAGAGCTGGCAATGCTTGCCTGCGCTCCTGGTTACTGCCCGACGCCGGGCAACAATCGTTATCTAGACGGCCCGCTCGTGACCGACCCAGTACTCTTTGCGGATATCCTTGCGTGAAATTTTGCCCGCAGCAGTCCGTGGCAGAGCATCCCAGAACTCGATCGATTTCGGGGTTTTGACACTCCCCAGTTCGTTCTTGCAGAAAGCGATCAACTCTTCTTCACTGACGTTCTGACCGGCCTTCAGGGTGACCACCGCTTTGACCATTTCACCCCATTTTTCATCCGGGACTCCGACCACGGCGGCATCCTGAATCGCCGGATGGGTCAGCAGCGAAGACTCGGTCTCGGCCGGGTAGACATTGAAACCACCGGTGATGATCATGTCTTTCTTGCGATCGACGATATAGATAAAGCCGTCATCGTCCATGATCCCGATATCACCGGTATGGTGCCAACCGAACTGACGCATCTCGGCGGTCGCTTCCGGGTTATCCAGATAGCCGACCGACAACAGGTTGCCTTGGGCGACGATCTCGCCACGCTCCCCATTCGGAACAAGATTCCCATCGTCATCCATGATCGCCACTTTCATGGCGAGGGTCGGCTGACCACAGCTCTGCAAGCGATGTTCTTTGCTGGGATCACTCGCGGCTTCGGCGAGCAACTTTGGCGACATCCAGGTTAAAAAGGCGGGAGATTCTGATTGACCAAAGGCCTGACAGATACAGGGTCCGAAAACCTCAACGGCTTCCTTCATTTTTGCCGGAGCTACCGGTGCCGCGCCGATCAGGAAATATTTCATACTGGAGTAATCGAAGTTACGCACTTCGGGATGCGACAGCAGAGCGTAAAGCGCAGTCGGCGGCAGGAACAGGTGAGTGACCTTATGTTCTTCGATACTTTTCAGCACAACGAGTGGATCAAAGCCGGGCAGCACGACATTTTTGACGCCAACGGGCATTAAGCCCATGCCCAAGGGACCGGCGGTA